>NZ_JAJEQD010000030.1:0-10622 GCF_020687175.1 Veillonella fallax
ACTTAAAATAGCGATGGAGCCAGTAATTTACTGGCTCCATCGCCTATAAAACCAACACGTTTTGTCCTATAACCCAATAAAAAACGTATCTCTTCATAAAGAGATACGTTTTTTATTTATCACATGTCTTATTATATATAGTTCTTTATTACCTTAATAACTATACCATAATAATTTAAAAGAGTTGCAACCTGATTCTTTACAAACTTAAGTCAATAATATCAACTCTATTATAGTGCAAAGGATATAAGCAATGATAAACTTAACCTTTTGTTTGCGCGCTCTATCATCATCAGAAATCTTAAGTCTATTTTCTAGGAAGCGCTTATCCCGGATTTGCAACAATAAACGTTTAATACGTTCTTGACCTTCAGCGGCATTACACTCGCCGCTATCAGAGGTCAAGGTAGCTTGCTGCATGAAGATGCGCCGATGGAGCTTGCGCATTTGAATCTTGATATTGTTATGCACAAACGCACTTTGCCACTGTTTTCTAGAGTCAAAATACATATATAAATATCGTGGTGTATTCATTAGTAGTAAAGAAAGAATAAAAATCCCCAAAGATATTAAGAAATATGTAGAGAATGAAAACTCTAGTGTTTCAGTTGGTAAGTAATGATGCGCAAAGATAAAGGTAAGCCATACACCGATCGGCATCAAGAGCACTGCCGCAATATCAATGGATCGAAGCCAACTAGTACGAATTGGAACATCTGGCACCGTAAATGTATCTACTGGATCATGAAATGCATAATAATCTATTTGCAATACCGATTGACTAGTTTGAGGATTAGCTAAAAGTACAGGGCCTACACTCCCTATGGAGCGTTCTGGCAAAGGTATAAACTTTTTAAGTTGCGTATTGGGTATTAAATCAAAGCGAAT
Organism: Veillonella fallax; assembly: GCF_020687175.1. Lineage (NCBI taxonomy): Bacteria > Bacillati > Bacillota > Negativicutes > Veillonellales > Veillonellaceae > Veillonella > Veillonella fallax. Next base: position 889 of record NZ_JAJEQD010000030.1, read on the forward strand.
AATGCCTTTTTTTTCAAAGCGTACGGTAGATCCCTTTTCGCCTAATGCAATAGGATTAAAAAAGATGCCAAAAAGACTAAGGAACCAGTTACCTAGTAAGTGTAAGATGGAATTTAAAATAAATCCACCCGTATCTAAATTCTCTGTATCGAGCCGAATTGCAAAGGATGATGAGTAATCATCAAACCATAAGTCTTCTAAAGTAAATTCAGCGGTAATCACATTCCCCCATTTAGTAATAATAGATAGGAATATTTGATTATTTGGTTCAAACTCAAAAGTTATAGAATAAAAGAACTTATGATTCCGAAGAGCAGCACGCAACATGCGATTAACCACGTCTTCTTCTATAGATAACAAACGATGATCAAATAAATCTTGTTCTAAAGGTACTTGTTGAACAGGGCTTACCTTTTTCACCGTCGTATCACTATCAGATAATGCTTCATCCACCAATGCTCGTAATTTGGTGAAGATTTTAGTCATAATCCCTCCAAGGGTAAAAAACAGCTTTTGATATACAAATTATACCATATATTGCATGATTTATCGATAAAAGACTACTACATATACTATTAAATATAGGTATACATAAAGCTCCTTTTACATAGTAAAAGGAGCTTTATTACTGCAGTTTAACATTCAGCCTATTATAGTTTAATATTTATAATAGATAGTTTAACTGATATTTATTTTTATTGAATACTTGCCATAGATAGATAACAATATTCATAGAAGTGACCACGAAGGGCAATTAATTCTTCGTAAGTTCCATCTTCTATAATTTGACCTTTATCCATAAATAAGATACGGTCCATATGCTCTAATCCTTCTAACTGATGTGTAATATATAAGCATGTTTTATCCTGTACATATTCCATCAAATCACGATGCAAAGCCTTCCTCGTTACTTGGTCTAAACCTTCTAATGGTTCATCTAACAAAACAACTTGAGGTTTTCGCAAGAATAGTCGAGCTAAAGCAACCCGTTGTCGTTCGCCACCACTTAGACCATGACCACCACTACCAACAATCGTATGAATACCATCTGGCAAGCGTTCCACTACAGAGCGCAACGAAGCACGATCAATAGCATACTCTAAATCAGCTTCTGAGGCATCCGGTCTTGCTAGTCGAATATTATCTTCAAAGGACGCATGGAAAATATATGTATCTTGCGTTATCGTCCCTAAAGCATTACGCCATGTATCGATAGAAATATCCTTTAACTCTACATCACCAACATAGATTGAGCCACTGTAGTCATATAATCGCTCAAGCATATTAAACAATGTAGTCTTACCAGATCCACTAGCGCCAACAATAGCAATCGATTGACCTTGTTTAATGTCTAATCTAAGATGTTCATAAATACGACGATGCGGATCATAACCAAAGGATACATCAGAAAATGTAATCTCTCGATTAGCATTAAATGGTTTTGGTGCGTTTGGTTCTACTACTGAAATTGGCTCATCTGCAAGTGCTGTGAGACGACTCGTAGCCACTTTACTTTCAGCACCATGATGAACGGCAGCGATCATAGGTTGTAAGGCCTCAAACCAAGCTTGTGTACCAATAGCAGCAACTGCTACCATAACACTGGCCCAAGCTCCGGTCAACGCATTGGCTGCCAATATGGCTACAATGACAACTGTAATTTGAACTCCACCTAGGAACAGCGTATTGCCTAAGTTCATGCCTCGCTCAATAATACCTTTATTAGCATCTATAGTACTCATCATATGTTGAATACGATCGTATACTAACTGTTCATTGCCGTAGCTAATGACATCCTCCAAGCTATCCATGGTATCACTTAATAGGGATTTATATTCCCCTTGTTGAGGTCCAATCGCCGTCAACGATTGTTTGTTATGAGCATATACACCTAAAGGTAAAACTAGACCTAATACAAGGGCTGCTAAAACTATAGGCGCAACCAAACTATTATCAATCGTAGATACACCATAGGCAACTAAAATAGTTAAAGCAATGGCTGCTGCAGGCGGAATCAACGTACGCAAGTAGAAAAATTGTAGTACCTCTATATCTCCCATAATGCGGCCTAGCATATCCCCTGCACCAAAACGTTTAAGAATAGCCGGCGCCAATGGTTCTAAATGAGCATAAAACCATATACGCAAACCATACAGACCTTGGAACGCCATACGATGAGATGTATACCGTTCAAAATAACGACATACAGCACGACTAACACCAAAGAAGCGGACGCCCACAATAGCAAGGCTCAAATAAGTAAGTCCCGGTTGCAATGCAGCTGATGCCAATAACCACGCAGATACAGTTAATAAGCCCACATTCATAAATACCGTTAAGAATGTAAAAATCAAAGCTAATACTAACGACCACTTTGCAGGGCTCAGCACAGTAAATAATAATTTCCATCCTTGTATGCCCAGCTTAGAAGTTGAAACCTCAGGAGTCTGTATTGTATCTTTCCCCAATACGTAAGCATCTTGATTATCTACCCGAATTAAATTATCAATTTCTTCTCTATGTTCTAAGCTAAATGACTTTTCTGTTTTTAATTGTTCTTCAATAGTTGAAGAAAATTCACCTAAACCAGAGGTAACAAGGTCCTTAAAATAACCATCTACTGCGAGAAGCTTCGCATAAGAACCTTGTTGAATAATACGTCCATGTTTCAAAACGTATAGTGTAGATGCCCAATGCATCGTTTGTAGACGATGACCAATGATAATGACGATTTTATTATCCATCAAACGTTTGATAGCACTACTTATAATAGCTTCTGTTTTTACATCAAGATGTGCCGTCACCTCATCGAGAATTAACACTTGGCCCTTTCGTAAAAATGCACGTACTAAGGCAACCCGTTGACGTTCGCCACCACTCAGACCCAAGCCACCTTCACCAATAACAGTATCTAGTCCATCTTGTTGTCTATTGATCACATCTAGTAGCTGTACCTCTTTACAAGCTTCTATAATCTCTTCATCACTTACATTCATCCCAAAGGATAATACGTCACGCAAAGTTCCTTTCATAATATGTGGATGTTGAGATACATAGGTAATTTGTTGGCGCCACCACTCAATATCGATGTCACATAGATCAAGACCATCTATAGTAACACTGCCTTTAGGAGCAGTTAAAAATCCCGCAATAATATGGGCAATTGTAGATTTCCCTGCTCCACTTTCACCAACAAGCATGATCGGAGAATTACGTTTAGCCTCTAATGAAATATGTTGTACACCATTTTCACTATCTGCATAGGTAAAAGTTAAGTCCTTAATTTCAATTGCTTGTACCTTACCTTTAAGTTGAGATTGACCACCTATAGGCAACGATGGCTGGCGATTCATAAACTCTTCGTATTTTAAAATCGAGGTCTTACCTGCCATACCCGTATGGAAGGCAGCCCCCAATTGTCTAAATGGCGTATAGAACTCTGGCGCTAATAGCAAAATAAAGAAAGCTGAAAAGAATGAGATTTCACCATCCAATAATGTTAAGCCCAGGTATACCGCAATCAATGCTGTACTAATAGTACTTACGAGCTCAAGAACTAGAGCAGATAAAAACGCCACACGCAATACTCGTAATGTAGAGTCTTTAAACTCCTCAGATAAACGACCAATAACCTTAATTTGATCCTTTGCACGACCAAAAAGTTTTAATGTTGTAATACCTTGCAATACATCAAGAAAATGACCAGACAAGAAGCTCATACGCTCCCACTGTTCTTTATTAAGACGATCCGCTTGCTTACCAATTAAGATCATAAAGAATGGAATTAATGGTACGGTGATAATTAGAATGATACCAATAATAGGTAATGTATCTACAATAGCAATACCCATAATAAGAGGAATCATAATAGCATATAAAATTTGAGGAATATAACGAGCTACATAAGCATCTACTTGCTCTAATCCATCAGTAAGCATATGTATCACATCGCCATGGCGTTCCTTATGTTGCACACCAAGTTTAAACATATGCTCTAAGGCCCGTTCTCTAAAGGTTGCTTTTACTGCACTACCTAATCGATTTGCTACGGATTCTTGTACGTAATGTGCAAGCAATCTTACAACAATAGCAATACCTAAATAAATAATAGTATACCTTTCATCATGTAAGGTATTCTCTGAAAATATAAAATTATTAATTAAGGTTCCAAAGAACCAAGCTTGCCCAACAATAGCCAAACTCTCTACTAAACAGGTTAATCCTAGTAGTAATAGCTGACCTTTATGTTCTAGCAGCGCTTTAAAAGCAGTACGCTGTATCATAGTATCCTCTACGGTAAAACTATTAAGAATATAAAATTAAATCGATTAGACTACCCCTAACTAAGTCTAAATTAAATTTTATTTAAATATAATCTAAGTTAGCCCAAGTGAATCTAAATTTATCAATATCATATCCATCTTACCACAAAAAAGAGGCGTGCCGCTACGACACGCCTCACATTGAGACCTAAATTTTACAACTCACCAGAGTTATAAAGCTATTCTATTAATAGTGTAAGTCTTTTTCAGATACACGATGACGGAATGTCCAGTATACCCAGATTTGGTAAGCCAAGATAATTGGCACAAATACAAAGGCTACACAAGTCATCAATGTCAATGTGTAAGTAGAGTTACTTGCATTTGCAATAGTTAAGCTCCACTCAGGATTCAAAGAAGAAACCATGATGCGAGGGAACAAACCAGCAAAGTAAGCAGCCGTTACAGAAATAACGGATAAGGAGCTGAATACAAAGCCCAATTTTGTATTACGAGTACGTGTTGCGCCCCAAGAAATGAGGAAGAACACGATTGCCAACGCAAAGCAAATAATTGCTAATACAGAGTTAAACAAATCTGTAAATACATAAGTTGCACCTACCAATGCTAATGCACCGATAGCTGTAGGAACACCTACTACTAAGGAAGCTGCACGAGCGCGTTCAGAAACAGCACCAGCAGTTTTGATAGAAGTGAACAAGCCACCATGGTATGTGAATACCAAGATAAACGCAATGCCACAAAGTACTGTGTATGGGCTTAACAAATCAAAGAATGTGCCTACATATGTCATGCTTGCATCAATTGGAGTACCTTGAATCAAGTTACCAACTGTAACGCCCCACAACAATGCAGGAATCAAGGAACCAAAGAAGATGCAGTAGTCAAAAGTTTTACGCCATAACAAGTTAGGGCTCTTGGAGCGGAATTCAAAAGATACGCCACGGATAATAAGAGCCGCAAGCATTAAGAATAACGCTAAATAGAAACCACTAAACAACGTAGCATATACATGAGGGAAGGATGCAAATAATGCACCACCAGCAGTGATCATCCATACCTCGTTACCATCCCAAACAGGACCCAAGGCATTGATCATTTGACGACGTTCAACGTCAGTTTTACCGATGAATGGTAATAAAATACCAGTACCATAGTCAAAACCTTCTAATAAGAAGAAGCCAGCGAATAGTACAGTAATTAAAATAAACCATACCACTTCAAGGTTATTAAAAATTAATTCCATAATCTCGCCTCCTCTTTTTCAACTACATCGTGAGATGGATTGCCATCTGGACCTTTTTTGATGTGTTCTACAGCAAGGTAGAGAGCTGCAATAGCTGCTACGATATACACAACTGTGAAGCCGATGATAGTAGTCATAATTTCTGGAGCTGTAACGGATTTAGAAGCACCGTCTACAGTTAATTGCAAGCCATTTACAAGCCATGGTTGACGACCTGCTTCTGCTACAAACCAACCTGTGGAATGAGCAATGAATGGCAATGGCAATGTCCAGAACATAATTTTTAAGAATGTGCGATTTCCAACCAATTTGTCTTTTGCATTAAGGATAAGACCTACGAATGCAACAAGCAACATAATGGAACCAGCTGCAACCATGACACGGAATGTCCAGAAGATTGCTGGAACATCTGGAATATAGTTACCAGGACCGTATTGAGCCTCGGATTTGGCTTGAAGATCTTTAATACCTTCTACTTTACCAGAAGTAAAGGAGTTTTGAGTTAAGAAGGACAAACCACCAGGGATTTCAAGTGCGCCCGTATTCTTTTGAGCTTTAGTATCAATGTTAGCTACCAAAGAGAATGGAGCAGGATCTTGTGTTTCCCACAATGCTTCCATAGCAGCCATTTTCATAGGTTGTACTTTTGTAATGTATTGACCTTGATGATGACCTGCCAAAGCGCCTAAAGTACCGAATACAAGAGCAATAACCATGCCCCATTTAGCAGAACGACGGTAGAAGTCTGTCGCATTGTTGCGCAATAAGTGCCAAGCACTGATGGCCATGATAATTACGCCTGCTGTTAATAAACCATTTAACACGATATGGAAGAATTGGCCTGGTACATAACCATTTTGAACAATTGTTAAGAAATTATCCATTTCTGCACGGCCATTACGGATTACATAACCTACAGGATGTTGCATGAAGGAGTTTGCTACGAGAATCCAGAATGCGGATAGGTTTGTACCTAATGCCACCAACGTAGCTACAAGAGCGTGAACAGTTTTATTCAAACGGTCCCAACCGAAGATCCATACACCCATGAATGTAGATTCCAAGAAAAATGCCATTAATGCTTCAAGGGCCAATGGAGCGCCGAAAATGTCACCCATAAAACGAGAATATTCTGCCCAGTTCATACCGAAATGGAATTCCTGAACAATACCAGTTACCACACCCATAGCAAAGTTAATTAGGAACAATTTGCCCCAGAATTTTGCCATTTTTTTGTATACTTCTTTACCAGTAGACACATATGTCCACTCCAAGATAGCTACAGTCACTGTCATGCCTAGTGTGAACGGCACAAACAACCAGTGATAGATAGATGTTAGCGCAAATTGTAATCGAGCTAAATCTACAGCTTCAAACATGTGTTTTCCTCCTTAGAATAAAATACCTACATCACTTGATGAGCTTTCACTAAAAACCTTGTATCATTGCGCTTGTGAATATGGCAACGCTTCAGACTCAATCAACTGTTCACGTTGGGCAAGAGTTTTAAAGTTAACCATCTCCAACTGATTGATTAATTGGTCCTGAATTGTTCCCATCGCTTCATTGATAGCACAATGTCCCATACAAGACTTAGAGCAAGAACCTACATCATATAAACACCGTTGTAAATACGCATCCCCTTCTACCGCTCTAATTACATCGAGCAATGAAATCTCTTGAGGGTCTCGATTGAGGGCGAACCCACCATCTACACCACGAAAGGATTTCATAATCCCAGCTGCAATGAGACTACGCATAATCTTGAGCAAAAATCGTTCTGGAATCAATTCTTGCTCAGCCAATACAGAACCCGTTAGCTTCGTTCCCGAAGGTAAGAGCGCCATATGTAAGACCATGCGAAATGCATAATCCGTGGCCTGATTTAACTTCATAAGGTCTCCTTTCTCGTGCACTCGGACAAACGTATTACTAAATCTAGTATAATCGAAATAAAACAATACTGCAATGGTATTGTTTTATTTATTGAGAATTAGCATATATAGACTTTATGCCCATTAATATGGTATTATCTGAATATTTTTATGTCCCTTAAATAGCATTATGAATTCTATTATCAAAAAAAGACTGCCCACGAATGAGCAGTCTAAATATATTATTTTGTAATTTCTCGAACGAGATGGGCCATTTCAGGAATGATAAGTTTACTCATAGCTAATGTAACGGCACCTACAGAGCCTGGCACAGAGAACATCAAGGTGTTATTGTTGACCCCCGCTTCAGCACGAGACGCCATCGCCTTAGTACCAATATCCTCTGTATAGGATAAATATCTAAAGATTTCACCAAATCCAGGAATATGTTTCTCATAGAGACTATTTGCCGCTTCAATTGTTACATCGCGCTTAGCAATTCCCGTACCACCTGTAGAGATAATAACATCAATAGATTCATCATTACACCATGGAATCATTGTATTTCTGATTTCATCGTAATCATCAATGACAATTTTACGATCTGCCACAATATGGTCTGCTTGTTCTAAAAATTCTTGTACTTTATTACCGCCTTTATCAGTTTCAAAGGTACGCGTATCAGAAACTGTTAAAATAGCAACGCGTAAAGGTCTTGCTAATACTTCGTAAGACATAGTTCCTCCTAGAATAACGGAATAATAGATGCTAATGTAGGCCATCCATTATCGCGTAAAAAATCACGTAATGACCATGTATAGTGAATGAATGGTGCACAATGTAGGCGTAACCAGAACGATAAGTACGGTGTGTCACCTTGGAATATAGCCAATCGATTTAAGGCATATAAATTATCGCCTGGCTGTACTGTACCCGGTTGTACTGTGAAAGCCATTTTGTAACCAGATTGTTTAGTTACATATTGAACGAGCATATCGTTAAACCCACCAGGATATGCTAGATACTCAATAGGCTCACCCAAAATTCCCTCCAAAGAAGTCTTCCCACCAAGAAGAGCATCCGGTAATTCGGTAGGGTCAATTTTTGTTAAGATTTTATGATGATTTGTATGGCCTTGAATATCAAATCCACCCGCTTCCATTTGGTGCATTTGTTCTGTAGAAACAAAACCAGGCGTATTAGCTGCATCACTAATCATAAACAAGGTAGCCTTCATGTTGTATTCCTTTAAAATAGGCAATACATTTTTATAGTTATCTACATAGCCATCATCAAAGGTGATAACAATTGGCTTATTAGGTAATTCAGTACCATTTTCTAAATAATCATATAATTGAGCCAACGTAATCGTGTTATATCCCTGATTATGTAGATATTCCATCTGTTCTCTAAACTGATCAACATGAAGCGTCAAAGCAGAATGCTTTTCATCATTCACTTGGTGATAGTTTAGTACAGGGACACCATAAATCTTATAATCAGTAGACAGCCCCCACATAACGCCAAATGAGATAGCTAAAATTGCAATACATATTGCGAGAAAACATAATATTTTTTTAATACAGCTCTTGCCATATTTATACATATAAACTAATCACTCCAATCCACTTAAGCATATAATGAGAATATCACACATACCTAGTATTATCAAGAAAATCCCTCACAAGATATTCATATTAATCTATGAATGAAAATATTTATTAGTAATATGCAAAAATAGACATAAAAAAGCCCTATAAACTTGGAGATCAAGAGTATAGGGATCGTTATTTACATATATTTAAAGTTATACAGCGGCTTTACGGTTCGGTAACATTGGCACGTTGTGCCGCGTTACCGTATGGATAGAGTTGGATACTACCACTAGCCGCGGCTTCCTATCAATCCTCACTGTGGATTTCCCTTCTCTGCTTCGCAGCTCGGTAAATCTTACGTTCGGAAGCACTCATATGGGTCATTTGCGTCGCTTAGTTCTAAGTCCTCTTCGGTTGCCCTACTTGCTTCCTCACTGTGGATTTCCCTTCTCTGCTCCGCAGTTCGGTAAATCTTACGTTCGGAAGAAAGCGATGCAGTGAATCTGTCGTCGTTTCACTCCTCCATCTTCTACTGCCCTGCTTTTCCCAGTGCCGTCTTACATGGACACGTACATAGATACAACCTCTACAACCTTGGCTAGAGACGACTCTAGTAGGGTTAGCTAGTCGAAGACTAGCTAAAAGAAAAAGGCCTACCTTTAGGTAGACCTTTTTCTTTTCGTTAATCAGCGGCTTCCTATCCTCCCAGGCCGTCTCCAGCCAAGTACTTTCGGCG
>NZ_JAJEQD010000031.1:0-10543 GCF_020687175.1 Veillonella fallax
ACTGCAGCATAAAAAAATTCCGAGCAACCAGTTTAGGTTACTCGGAAATAAAAGTCTAACTTTTTGGGGTCACTACAAAATACTTGAGGGAGTTTTTTATTGCTTATTTTATGTTTCTTATGCAATTCGTGTAATTATCATGTATAGTAGATATATATCGGTAATAACATATGAAATTTAAATTGGAGGCTGTATGTCTTTATTTGAGTTAGAGAAGAGCATGTCTTTTGATGAATATATAGCGTCCTTTGATACAGAGCGTGTAGAGAAGGTGCGCGGTTTTGTAGATTGGCTTGCTCAGTATCAAGGTAGTCTTGTTCATAATCCTTGGGGCGAGGTAAATCCCTATTTAGAAATCGTTGCAGAGGGTTTTGATGCGGCCCAAGTGCGTCGAGATAATTTAGTAGCCTATTTATTGCCACGCTTAGGTCGAGCTAAGGTCTTTGTAGTGGCTGAGGCTGTAGGGTATCAAGGGGGACGCTTCACAGGTATTGCTATTACTTGTGAGAGAATGCTATTAGATAAGCACAAAACCATTCGTGCGAAGGATGTGACGCCTATTCGATTAGAACGCACTAGTTCTCCTAATAGCGCTCTGTTGAAAGGAACACAGCAGAAGGACGGCTTTAACGAACCTACTGACACTGTGGTATGGAGTGCTATTGTTGAAAAAGGCATCGATCCCTATGACACGTTGCTGTGGAATATATTCCCGTTCCATCCACATAAGGATGGAAATCCATTGACTAACCGTACACCTACAGATAAAGAACAACAATTAGGCTGGGAGTATACAAAACGCTTGTTAGATTTACATCTAGAGCTAGGCGGTGTAGAACCTCTTATACTGGCCGTAGGTCAGAAATCTGCTGATACAATGGGCAAATTTGGTCTAGCTGCTATTGGACTGCGCCACCCAGCAAATGGTGGAGCCAATCTATATCGACAAGGGTTTGCAGAGGCTGTAGATACGTATTTAAGATAATATAGTTTGATAAGTTCTTACGTATTCAAGAGCTTGAGCTTTTAAGAGAACATTTTGGAGAGAGCTTTTAAGAGCATGTTTAGAGAGTTTTGGAGAGAAGTTTATGAAACGGTATTGTGATGCTTGCCGTCATTATTGTGATGAGGCGGCTATGTTTTGTCCTACTTGTGGACAGTATACGGTGGCAACAGAGGTGGAGCGCATTGCACCAGAAGGTGATGTGATTTATCCGTTGTCTCATTATCAGCTAAGCTATAAGGATACATTCCTCTATGTGATGGGCACGAAGTTCATGGATACAGATGGGCGCGCCTCTCGTAGGGAGTTTTTCCAATTTCTGTTGTTATGGCATATTGCTATTATTGGCTTGTTAGTGGTATTTTATGGTTTGACAGCCATATTGCATACGGGACCGTATCTAATCGGATTGGCAGGTCTTATCGTTGCCATACTTAGTTTAGTTTCCTTGATGCCTTTGATTGCGCTATCTGTACGACGTCTCCATGATACGGGTAAAAGTAGTGCTACATTGTTGCTGTTTCTTATTCCCTTTGTAGGGCCACTGATCTTATTAGGTTTGTTATGTGTAAAAGGACAGCCACAGGATAATCAATATGGCAGCGCATTGCAACATATCATCATAGATAAGCGCTTGGCATCTATTATGAAAGTATCTCCTACGAGTAATGCTTTAACTACACGTGTTCTAGTGGGATTACTTGTTATAGTAATCTGTGTGTTTGGCGCATCTTTACGTGCGATGGGCCCAGCTAATGAGGTATTCCCTGACGGATGGCTTACAAACGCTATCGTTGGTGAAGGCGGTACGGAAGCGGCGCGATCTGCTGTACAAAATTATTTTGATGCCGTAAATAACAAGGATTATGATAAGGCTTTCACCTATATCATCAGCCAAGCTAGTACAAACCCGACAGAAAAACAAAAATGGCTAGCATCTATGAAACAAGCGCCAAAGGTAGATGTAGTGTCCTTAGGTGCTACACGGGTGAGTCGCACAGGAGACTTGAAACGCATTGTTTTTGAGGCGAACCTACAAACGACAACAACTGGCGCCGGTCTTGTGGAAGCCACACCGATGAAGCGCTATATTTCTGTTATTGAAGAAAATGGTGCTTGGCGGATTGAAGGTTTTTACAAAACTATGCCAAATGATGATTAAAACTATGTTTTAGCGTTAACAAGGGGGTTCCCCTCTTTTGTTAACGCTATTTTTATGTTACAATAGACATAACGTATGAAAGCGAGGCTTTCATCAAAATCGATCGGATTATATTGCAAAACTCATTAGATTGGAACGAAGAGAACGTACCCGTCGCGGCTGACATGTCTAATGATGGCAATATACTCATTTGCTATGGCAAATGGTCACAACAACACTAGGAACGGCAAAAATTGATAGCGCATTTTTGCGCCCATTTGACGAGACGCTAGTATTTTAGCGCCTTTTTCTTTGTGTGGCCTCCATAGCATAGATCAATTCAAGTGATAGGTGAGAAAAGAAACTATGTTAAATAAAATAATGAACAAAATTTTAGGAGGAACTGTGAATACAACAGATAATCAGGTTACTGCACAAGTGAAAGCAGAACCAACAGTAGCAAAACCTGCTACTCGTACAGCTGCGGCTGAAGGCGAACATAAACAGACTCGCCGCCGCACTAATACACGCCGCCCTGCTGGCGAGGGTCGTACTCGTCAACATGCAGCTGGTGAAGGTGAAGGCACAACACGCCAACGCCGTACAAATACTCGTACAAATGCAAATGGTGGTCGTACTAATACGCCACGCCGTACAAATACACGTCGCAATGCTGAGCAAGGTGAAGGTCAAGAACGTACAGAACGTAAACCTCGTCAAACTCGTGCACCACGTGGTGAACGTAGTGAAAATACGCGTAATACGCGCTCTAACAATGGTCGCAATAGTCAAAACCGTAACAACAACCGTCCAAATAATCGCTCCACAAACCGCAACAATCAAGAGGCTCCTGTGGAATTAGTAGGTCGTACACCAAATGGCGCTAATAAGGGTAAATTCCAAATCATCCCTCTTGGCGGTCTTGGTGAAATCGGTAAAAACATGACCATCTTCCAATATGAGGACGAAATCATCGTTCTCGACTCTGGTCTTGCGTTCCCTAGCGAAGATATGCTTGGCGTAGATATCGTTATTCCTGATATGAGCTATATCATCGAGAATAAGGATCGCGTGAAAGCTGTCGTAATTACCCATGGTCACGAGGACCATATTGGTTCCTTGGCATACCTTATGAAAGAAATCAATTGCCCAGTATATGCAACAAATCTCGTTTGTGGTTTGATTGAAGGCAAGTTTAAAGAACATAAGGTATCTCCAAAATGTCTTCGTACTATTGCTGCAGGCGATGAAGTTCAAATTGGTCAAGTGAAGGTTGGTTTTATCCAAACAAACCACTCCATTCCTGACTCCTGCGCTGTGTACTTTGATACACCAATCGGGACTGTACTTCATACAGGTGACTTTAAAATCGACCAAACACCAGTTGATGGCCGTTTGATGGATATGCACAAATTTGCTGAGCTTGGCAATAAAGGTGTATTGGCCTTGATGTCCGACTCTACAAACGTTGAAAAACCAGGTACTACAGGTTCTGAAAGTTCCGTAGGTCCTGCTATTAAACAAGCTGTTGGAGAAGCAAAAGGCCGCGTTGTGTTAGCTACATTTGCATCTAACGTATCTCGTATCCAACAAGCTATTGATGCGGCAGTTATGTTCAACCGTAAGGTTGTCGTTATGGGCCGCAGTATGGTAAATGTTACAGAAATCGCTCAAGAACGCGGTTACTTGAACATTCCACCAAATACAATTATCGACGTAGATGTAATGCACAACTACACAGATGACCAAATTATGATCTTAACAACTGGTTCTCAAGGTGAACCGATGGCAGGCTTGTCCCGTATGGCTACAAGCAACCACCGCACTGTAGAGTTGGCGCCGAATGATACAGTTATCATCTCTGCTACACCAATTCCAGGTAACGAAGGTGCTGTAGGTAGAACTATCGATAACTTGCTCCGATTAGGTTGTCACGTTGTATATGGTAAAGATCGTGGTATCCACGTATCTGGTCATGCGAGCCAAGAAGAGCTTAAAACGATGCTTAACCTTGTTCGTCCAGAATACTTCATTCCAGTTCATGGTGAGTATCGCATGTTGCGTCGCCATGGTGAACTTGGTGTTGCTATGGGCGTAGATCCTAAGAAAGTCCTTATCGGCGACAATGGTCAAATCTTTGAGTTTGATAAAGATGGTGGCCGTAAAGGTGGTCGTGTACAAGCTGGTGCTATCTTCGTTGATGGCCTTGGCGTTGGCGATGTAGGTAACATCGTTATCCGTGACCGTCAACAATTGGCTCAAGAAGGTATGGTTATCGTTGTAATGGCGATGGACAAAGCTTCTGGTACAATCGTAGCTGGTCCAGACCTCGTATCTCGTGGCTTCGTATACGTACGCGATGCAGAAGAACTTATGATTGCTGCAGAACACCGCGTAGACCAAGTTCTTGAAGAATGCGAAATGCAACGCATCAAAGATTGGACTACTATTAAGCAAAACGTACGCGACGCGTTGGGTAAATTCTTCTATGATAAAACTCGCCGTCGTCCTATGATCTTGCCGATTATTCAAGACGTATAATCAAATACAATATATGAAAGTACCGCACCTTATGGTGTGGTACTTTTAACATGTTAAAAGGAACCTTTCAAATCTACTATAAATAGCGGTGCTATCGCATTTGTCTACTATATAGGGTATTTGAAGTTACCTTTTTAAACTGTTATAATTAAAAGATACCAATTAATCTATCTTCTTTTATTTAGAATGGAGATTTATGAAACAAATAAATACAAGAGCGATGGTAGAAACAGCATTTGTATCGGCCATCGTTGTTATGTTAACCATAGTAGGTTCTACGGTTCCTATCCTCAGTTTGTTAGCAACCTTGGTTGCGCCAGCTGGGATTGCAATCATTGGTATCCGTTGGGGCAGCCGATATAGTTGTGCTGCATCAGTGGTAGCATTCGTTCTTGTTTCCCTTTTAGTAGGTCCATTAATGGCAATGGCGACCATCTTGGCATATTCCTTGCCGAGTATTTTCCTCGGTGAAGCTTTCAGAGCCAATTGGTCCTTTGGTAAGCTCATCGTTATACCAGCTATTGCACTTACGTTAACGAGCCTCATCGGGATTCTCGTGTCTGCAGGACTTACATCCTTTGATTTATCTCAGATTAATCATATGATTGATGTAGACCTTAAGAATGCTATTATTGAGTCTGTGAAACAGCAACCTATGACACAAGAGCAAATGAATGAGTATATTAACCGCTTAGATTTTGCTTTTGATCAAGCAAAGCGTATGCTGTTAGCATACTGGTTTGCTGCCAATGTAATCGTAACCTATATTTCAGCAAAGCTTGTATGCTATATTGGTCGTCGCACTAATAGTGTTATGCGTACATTGCCAACAATGGATACATGGCGCATGCCGATTTGGGGTGCTGGTGTATTAGCAGTAGGTATTATCCTTGCTTATGGCGGACAGTATTTAGGCTATGCTAATGGCATTCTTTCAGACGTAGGCCTCAATATTGCCTTATTTGGTGGCATGATATGTGGTCTAAATGGCATTACATGTTTGCTATCCATTATGAAGTCTTATAACTTGGCAGGCCTCTTTAAGTTTGCTATTATAGGCTTCTTGTATGTGATGAGTCCTATGGCACTTGTTATATATGGTATTTTAGATATGTTTTTAGATATGCGAGTACGTTTCCAAAAACGTAGCTTGTAACAGAAAGGAGGCCGTTATGAAATCCTTTCAACGAAAATGGGAAGGTTTAGAAGTTACCATTATTACCGTTATCGTATTGTTGTTATTATTGCTGGCCTATTTGAACTGGGCTGTCGCAGTTTTAGCATTAATTATCGTAGTAGCGGCATATTTGGTAAACTACAATACCCTTCATAACCGGCGTCGTTTAGCAAGAGAACAGTTTGGGGCGATGATGAAAAACGTCACACAAGCTTCTAACTTTGCTTTACAAAATTTACCGATGGGCATTGTCCTTGTTAATAAACAAGGCACCTTGGTATGGAATAATAGCGTCTTTGCAGACTGGGTTACAGTAGACTGGAATAAATTCCAAAAAATGTCTGCTCTATTGCCTGGATTCCGTATTGATAAAATCTGGGGCAAATCCGGATATATGACGGAGAAATATGATGAAAGATATTTCCAAATTATCTATAAATTCATCGACCCTCGCGATACGCGACCAGATATTCATAGTGAAGATGAATTGGCCGAACATGCAGTAATGGCTCTGTACTTTAAGGACATTACGGCTCTCGAAAAGGCCCGCATTAAAGCTGAAGAGGATCAGCCTGTATGGGGCATGATTCAAATCGATAATCTCGAAGAATTGACTAAAGGTCTTAGTGACCGTGAGTATACTAGTGTTTGGGCAGATATTAACAATATTATTATGGATGAAATTGACCGCTATGAAGGCTTTATCCGTAACTTCCAAGACGATATGTATACCTTTGCTATTTCTCGTGGCGCCCTTCATGAGATGGAGGAAAATGGCTTTAAAGTGCTTGAACGCATTCGTAAATTGCCTTCTCCTCGTCAAGTGCCAGCTACGATTTCTGTGGGGATTAGCGAGAATGTAGGCTCTGTAAAAGAGGTGTCTAGTCGTGCTCGTGCTGCCTTAGATATCGCATTAGGTCGCGGTGGTGACCAAGTGTGTATTATGGATGGTGAAAGTACCCGCTTCTTCGGTGGCAATACAGCTGGCGTCGAAAAGAATACGCGCGTTCGTGCTCGTGTGGTATCACAAGCTTTACATGAGCTTATGCTTGATTCCGATAAAATTCTTGTAATGGGTCATAAACGTGAAGACTACGATGCATTAGGTGGTATTATCGGTGTTGTAGCCATTGCACGTACCTTGGGTAAAGAATTGCGCATCGTGCTTTCAAAAGAAACGAGCGCCATCGATAAAATGGTGACTGTTCTTAAAGAAGATGAGTTCTGGACGGAACATATTATCACCCCTGATGCAGCAAAAGCGTGGGTAGATGCGAATACGCTCACTATCGTATGTGATACGCATCGTCAAGAAATGGTAGCCGCTCAAGAGGCTCTTGAAATTTCTGAACGACGCATCGTTATCGACCATCACCGTCGTGCAGCGGACTTCGTAGAAAATCCATTGCTTACGTACTTGGAACCAACGGCGTCATCTACATCTGAGCTCGTAACAGAGCTTGTACAATACGCAGGTGGTGGCGTAAAACTTTCAAAAGCTGAAGCTACAGGTATTTATGCGGGTATCGTACTTGATACGAAGAACTTTGTTCAACAAACTGGTGCCCGTACCTTTGAAGCGGCAGCATTCTTACGCCGTGCAGGGGCGGATATTGAAAAGGTTAAACAATTATTTATTGAAACCTTCGATTCTATCCAATTGCGTGCTAAAATGGTATTTGAAGCCAGTCGAACTGAAGGGATTGCTATTTCTGTAGCACCTGAAGGTTTGAAGGATATGATGGCATTAGCTGCACAAAGTGCGGATATGCTCATCAGTAATGAAGATATTGAAGCAGCCTTTGTACTTTACTCCTTGAATGACGGCGGTATCGGCGTTAGCGCTCGATCCAAAGGCAAGGTAAATGTACAGGTTGTAATGGAAGCCTTGGGTGGCGGCGGTCACAGAACTGTGGCTGGTGCCCAATTACAAGGTATGACAATAGAGGAAGCGAAGAAGGCTATCTTAGAGCATGCTCTTGAAGCCCTTCATTCCGCGGAGAAAGAGGAGGAAGAACAATGAAAGTAGTATTGTTAGAAGACGTTAAAAAGGTTGGTAAAAAAGGCGAAATCGTTGAAGTTAGCGATGCATATGGCCGTAATGTATTGATCAAAAAAGGTCTTGGCCTTGAAGGTACAGCAACTAACGTAAATAATGCGAAACAAAAACAAGAATCCATCGCTCACCACAAAGTTGTAGCGAATGACGAAGCTAAAATCTTGGCAGCTCAATTGGCTAAGGTTGAAGTAACTGTAAAAGTTCGCATGGGCGAAGAAGGTCGCGTATTTGGTTCTGTTACTGCAAAAGACATTTCCGATGCAGCTAAAGCGCAATACAAAGTAGATATCGATAAAAAGAAAATCGAAATCAAAGAACCATTGAAAACATTAGGCGTGCATGACGTACTCGTTCGTGTTCATCCTGAGATTACAAGTACTATCAAGGTTAACGTAGTAGCTGAATAATAGTGTTCACCATGCTCTTTGAGTATGGTGAATTCTTTTATCCATAGTGGTTTTGTAAAGGGGATTATCATGGATGTACGCATTCCACCGCATAATCTAGATGCGGAAAAGGCCGTTTTGGGGGCTTTGTTAACGAATGGATCCAACTCGGGTGCTGTTGTTGATACAGTGACGAGTATTCTAAAATCTGAAGACTTTTACCGCGATGCGCATCGTATTATTTATGATGCCATCTTAGAAATCGTGCATGCTAACAAGACGGCGGACTTCATCACCGTAGGTGAAGAATTAGACCGCCGTAAGCGACTCGATGCGGTAGGTGGTCTTGCTTATATTACATCTCTCGCCAATGAATCTGTATCCTACAATGTAGAGGAACATGCGAAAATCATCAGCGAGAAAGCTCAGTTGCGCCGTCTTATCGATGCAGGGAATAAAATCGTAGGTATGACGTATGCTGGTGAAGATGAGCCAACGGCTATTCTTAACAAGGCAGAGCAAATGGTACTAGACGTAAGTGGTCAAACACAGTCTGAATCATCCTTTGCGCCTATTGGTGAGGTAGTATTATCTAACTTAGATAAGCTAAATGCATTGCAACAGCATGATGGTGCTATTACAGGCGTGCCAACGGGCTTTAAGGACGTAGACCATGTATTTAATGGTTTACAAAAATCTGACCTCATCCTCGTAGCAGCTCGTCCTGCGATGGGGAAAACGGCTTTCACCTTGAACATCGCTCAAAACGTAACGATGTTGTACGATAAGACGGTAGCATTCTTCTCCCTAGAAATGGGCAAGGAACAGCTCGTTGGTCGTATCCTCTCCTCCGTGGCAGGTGTAAGCTCTGAAAAGTTGCGCCGTGCGAATATGGACCCAGCTGATTGGGAAAAGGTTATCGCTGCGGCGGATCGCATGAGTAAATCCAAGCTCTTTATCGATGATACGCCGGGCCTTACCGTACAAGATATGCGTTCTAAACTGCGCCGCCTCAAGGTAGAGCATGGTCTCGATCTTGTTATCGTCGACTATATCCAGTTGATGCAGGGCCGCAACGGTGGCAAGGGCAGCGAGAACCGTCAACAAGAGGTATCTGAAATCTCTCGTAACCTTAAATTGATCGCTCGTGAGTTTAACGTTCCGCTCATCGCTTTGTCTCAGTTGTCTCGTAGTGTTGAAAGTAGACCAGATAAACGGCCTGTACTTTCTGACCTTCGTGAATCTGGTTCCCTTGAACAAGATGCGGATATTGTTATCTTCTTGTACCGCGATAAATATTACGATGAAAACTCCGAAAAAGGGGACAACGCAGAGGTCCTCATTCGTAAACACCGTAATGGTTCCGTCGGTACTGTGGAACTCCAATTCATTGGGGAATTAACACAATTTAGAGACGTGGAATTCCGAGACATGGGGCCGGAACAATAATGAAAACTATCGGGCCGTGTCTATATTGATGGGGCCCGACTTTATTTCGACAACTTAGTTACAAAAAAGCACCACCTATCTCGTGGCTCCAAACGACGCGTAAGTCGCCCCTCGATAGGTGGTGCTCTTTTTGTATTACGTTAGCAAAATAAGTCCCATCAATATATAATAGAGCTAGATAGTTTTCAGTGTATTGCTGGGAAAGGAGCGTGTGATGGGTAGCGGCTTTGAGTTTTTTGTATTTTACTTCTGTTGTGTGGCTCTTTGGTTAATACTTAGTGGGTTGTATTTAATTATCAAACGATTTGTATTACGTCGCAATGGAACTCCAGTAACGATTGTGTCTATACTTCCACGAGTTATAAAGGAAATACCATTTGTAGCTCGTGGTATGGATAAATATATTTATGGTTATGATATTAAGTATATCTTGAATGGTGAGACTCATACTGCTGAAAGTTTAGAGTTTTATATTCCTTTTGCACCAACCAGTGGACCTATGGTTCAATTTAGTCCGACAGGTGTACTTGCAAAAAATGGAGAAGTAAGTATAGATAATGTGACGATAACTATTGAGTATGGTGCTGTTTCAATTGTATTAGGGGGATTAGTGTTATTAAGTTTGTTTTGATAGAAACAAATTAGCTATCTTTAATAGTCTGTTAAACATATGGCATCTAACATTAGATTATATATCTAGTGTTAGATGCTTTTTATTATTGTCTTTAGACTGGTTCGCGACGTAGTCGCGAATCATAAAACCACCCGCTATGCGGGTGCGGCAACG
>NZ_JAJEQD010000032.1:0-10111 GCF_020687175.1 Veillonella fallax
GCGCCTTTAGACGCTGGCCTAGTACTACGGGCTTATAGCCCGTGAGCAAACCACCCGTTTTACGGGTGGTTCTGATTTATTTATTTGTAATCTGTTAGTTATACTAGTGTATTGTAATGAAATTAAATAATGTATATATTATAGATGATATCCTTTTGTTGAAAATTATATAGAACTATAGGGAAAATTAAAATATAAAATACAGTAAGGTTCTTTGTTACTGGCATGATTCTCACTACCTAGGAGAAATTTATATGGATACGGAAGTACAAAATGCACTTATACAATTGGAAAAACTTACAGATTTATACTTAGTTATATTTGGTGAAAATTCTTTAGATAGGGTTATTTATATGGATCCTCTTTATGGTTATGAGCTATCTGAAATAAAAAAAGGAATTGATGCTTTAGCAACTGCAATTGATAATAATAAGCCCATTGAACAAATACCAAAAAAAATATATGACGAATTGATATTTTAAGCTTTCTACTATCTCTTCTTCTGATTGAGCTGCAATAGCTATGATGAGGTTATTTGGTATGTAATGTTTTATATATTATAGACAATAAAGATGTAATAGCTTATGATTGCTATATAATAATTTTTCTCATTAGGAGGTACCCAATGGCAGTAGATGTTTCTAGAACACAAGATGTATATAAAGATGCAGGCCAAAGTGTTAACTTTACAACCTTATTATTAAATCGCAAAGATCGTGACGCAGAACTTGAAGTTATCCAAGATATGGCAGACCGTATCCAAGCCATTAAACGTTCTGTTAGTATTCGTGCGAATGGTGAAGGTTTAGGCATTGCCTTTGGTTTTAGCCGTAAAGCATGGGATTATTTATTCCCTAATGCACCGGTACCAAAAGAGTTAGAAGATTTCCAAGGTATTAAAGGGGATAAACAAGACGTACCAGCTGTAGCAGCAGATTTATTCTTACATGTGCGTTCTAATGATGAATCCGTTACATATACGGTAGTAGATCAAATTATGGAGTTCTTACGTCCTATTACATCTGTAGTAGATGAAACTCATGGTTTCCACTATGAACAAGGTCGTGCTATCATCGATTTCGTTGATGGTACTGAAAACCCTGTTGGTCAAGAGGCTGTTGAGTGGGGTGTTATTGGCGATGAAGATCCTGAATTCACTAATGGTTCTTATGCATTTGCTCAAAAATATGAACATGATCTTGATGCATGGCGTGCACTTCCTACGGAAATGCAAGAAAAATTCATTGGCCGTCGTAAATTCAGTGATATTGAATTAGAAGATGATGAAAAAGATCCAGCAGCTCATAATGTAGTGGCTCAAGATAATCGCGATGATGAAGAACATAAAATCGTTCGTATGAACGTACCGTTTGCTCAACCTGGACAAGGTGTACGTGGCACATACTTTATCGGTTATGCTCGTTACTGGGATGTAACTAAAACAATGCTTACTAATATGTTTACGCAAAACGATAAATTGCTTGATTATTCCAAACCTATTACAGGTATGCTTTTCTTCATTCCATCCCTTGATACATTGGATGCTATTGCAGAAGGCGAGTTATAATCGACATAGCTATTTGATGTATATTTTTATAGTTCGTGATGCTCTATTTTGTTAGCAGTAAACAATTCGAGTAAAAATATCATTTAATTCTATAGAAGCGCTCCTTTTAGGGGCGCTTTTATGCTATAATAAATCTATTAAACTCGTAAAATCCATTGTAGTTATGAATGAGGTATTCCATGAATTATACTAGCACCCGCGGTACCGTTGCGGTAAATGAAACATATGCATTGTTGCACGGCTTAGCAGAGGATGGTGGTTTATATGTACCATCTTTATTCCCTACAAACTGCTTAACTTACAATGATGTGAAAGATAAAAACTATCAAGAGGTAGCAGCTGTTGTATTATCCAAGTTGTTCCCATGTTTCTCAGAAGCTCATTTAAAAGAAATGATCAACTCTGCATACAGTGATGCTAATTTCAGCACTCGTGATATTGCACCGTTACATTCCTTATTAGAAAAGGTTTCTGTCCTAGAATTATTCCATGGCCGTACACAAGCTTTCAAAGATATGGCATTGTCTTTATTCCCATATCTATTAGTAGCGGCAAAAGAGGCTGAAGGTGAGAAAAAAGAGGTTCTTATCTTAACGGCTACATCTGGTGATACAGGTAAAGCTGCCCTTGAAGGCTTTAAAGATGTACCTGGTACTCACATTCAAGTATTCTACCCAACTGATGGCGTAAGTCCAATGCAAGCTGAGCAAATGCAAAAGCAAGAAGGGGACAACGTTAATGTTACTGCGATTCACGGTAACTTCGACGATGCGCAACAATTCTTGAAACGCTTATTCGTTGATAAAGATACTGCAGAAGAGGTTGCTGCAAAAGGTGTTATGTTCTCTAGTGCGAACTCTATTAACATTGGTCGCTTGGCACCTCAAGTGGTGTACTATGTGAATGCCTATGCAGAACTTGTTGCACAAGGCGCCATTCATGAAGATGAAGCATTCAACGTTGTGGTGCCAACTGGTAACTTCGGTAATATTTTAGCTGCTTATTATGCTAAAAAAATGGGTATTCCTATTGGTAAATTGATTTGTGCATCTAACCAAAATAACGTGCTTACTGATTTCTTTGAAAGTGGTACATACGATATGAACCGCCCATTCTATACAACGATTTCTCCGTCTATGGATATTCTTGAGTCTTCCAACTTTGAACGTTTCTTATACTATATCTCTGGTGAGGATAGTGAACGCACAGCTGGTTGGATGAAAGATCTTAAATCTACAGGTAAATTGACTGTAAACGAAGAAGAATTCAACCGCGTTAAAGCTAATTTTGCAGGTGCTTATGTAGATGACGAAGAAACAAAAGCCATCATTGAGCAAGTGTACAACTCCTATGGTTATGTAATGGATCCTCATACTGCGGTAGCTATGGGTGCATACATGAAGGAATTAGAGAAACACCCAGAAGATGGTGCGCGTCATACAATTATTGCATCTACTGCACATCCATTTAAATTCCCTACAGCTATTTGTGAAGCTTTAGATATTAAAGTTGGTGATACACCATATGAAAGCTTAGATAATATTTCTGCTGTAACGGGTGTAGCATTCCCTAAACAATTGGAAGCATTGAAATCTAAACCATTGCGTTTCACAAAAGCAATCGATAAAGAGAATATGAAACAAGAAATTCTTGATTTTGTAGATACATTCTCTAAATAATACGGTGCCGCCTTTCGCTAGAAGGGCGGCATATATTTTGATTTTATATATTCCGTATCTCCTGTATATTAGATTGCTCATATAGATAATACAGGGGTAGTAACTATTTAGTTATACTATGGTAAAAGTGTATAGGGAGGTAGTATGGCTAGAAAAGGCCTTATGTATGCACTATTGTCGGCACTCTTGTTGAGTACGATGAATTTATTTGTAAAGATGCTCGGCTCTAATATTCCATCTGGGGAAATTGCCTTTTTCCGTGGTTTATTTGGAACCATTGCTGTTCTCATCGTTATGTATACCCGAGGTATCCGATTCTCGAAAGAGGATAGAGGACATCTTGTTATGCGTGGCTTATATGGCGGCTTTGGCATGGTATGTAACTTTATTGCCCTAGTGCATTTAAAGTTATCCGATGCGACGATTTTATTTCAAACATCAGGTATATTCGTACTGATTTTTAGTGCCTTATTTCTTAAAGAACGAGTGCCTAAAGGGGCAGGAAAATGGCTACTCTTGATCTTTGTAGCCGTTATGGTTATGGTAAATCCATTTAGTTTTACTGGCTTTACTTGGTTTGCCTTGGTGGCTATTTTAGGGGCTGCTCTATCTGCAGCTGCGTATACGACCATTCGCCTTATATCTAAACGAGGGAAACATAGCAATTTCGAAATTATGGCTTATTTCATGATTACAGGGATGATTGCAGGGCTCGTTACAACTGATAAGCTCGTTATGCCGCAGGGAACAGATTGGCTTATCATCTTGGCGATTGGTGGTATTAGTGTAGTGGCTCAGTTCTTCTTGACTGGTGCCTTTGTTACAACTAACGCTGTAGTGGCACAATTCTTACAATATGTTGGTGTATTCATCAGTTCCTTCTATGGCTTCTTGTTCTTTGGTGAAAGCTTATCTATTGAAACGATAGGCGCTGGTGTGGCGATGTTCGTATCTTCTGTTATGTTGGCTCGCCTCAAAGAACAAAGTGGACCTTTACAAGAAGGAAAGGTTATAGAGGATAAAATTAAATAATTGTCGAATCTATACAATAATAGATGTTGTATGACAGTAGAGGTGCTAATCACATTCGTGATTGGCACCTTTTAACATGGTGCGAAAAGTACGCATAAATACTGATTTATTACAATTTTAGATTGACCTATGAAAAACTATATTAAATAAATTCGAAAAACTACATCGAAAAATATTGACATCTCTTCATCTTTCCTTTATGATTAGTACAGTTATTAACGCATTCTCAATTAAGTGTATCTAGGAGTAGTGAGAAATGAAAGAATTTTTGAACGATTTTAAAGCTTTTGCATTCAAAGGTAACATGATGGACCTAGCTATTGGTATGATTATTGGGGCTGCTTTCACAGCGTTGGTTAACTCCGTTGTAAGCAACTTGTTCATGCCTATTATCAGCTTGTTCACAGGCGGTATTGATTTCAGTAACTTGTACTTGCCATTAAATGCTGCATCTAAAGATGCATTCATGGCTGGTGCTGATATTAATACAGCTCGTGCAGTTGGTTCTGTATTGCCATACGGTACATTCATTACTGATTTGATTCAATTCTTAATCTTGGCGTTCGTTGTATTCTTGATGGTTCGCGCATTAGCTAAAATGATGAAAAGTGCGAAAGAAGAAGAAGCTGCTGAAGCACCTACAACTAAAGAATGTCAATTCTGTAAAACAGAAATTCACATTGATGCAGTTAAATGTCCTAACTGTACAGCAGATTTGAAATAATTCAAATTTAAAGCTACATAAAAGGAGTAAGGCCTAGGCCTTACTCCTTTTTGTTGTATTACGCCAGCTTTCTAGTATAAAATATAAGTATATAATAGAAATATATGATATTAACTTTAACGCGAAATTCTTGGGCGTGTATTATAAGACGTTTTTGGAGGACTTATACATATGGAAAAAAAACCTCTAGTTGTTGTAAACGGTTTAGTCCGTAAAGATGCAATTGCTTATTTAAAAGAGCACGTAGATGTGCGCCAATGGACTGAAAAGACTGTAATGCCTCGTGAGACATTACAGGAATGGCTCGTTGATGCGGATGGTTTGTGGTGTGTTCGCCCTTTAGATGTAGACGGTGATCTTGTAAAAAATGCACCTAATTTAAAGGTTATTGCTCAAGCAGCTGTGGGTTATGATAATGTAAAAATTGATGAATTAACGGCAGCAGGTATTCCTTATGGCAATACGCCGGGTGTTCTCAACGAAACTGTAGCAGAACTTGCTTTTACATTAATCGCCACAGCTAGTCGCCGTATTTTAGAAAATGCTAATTTTGTAAAAGAAGGGCGTTGGGCTCAAAGACCTTCTAATATTAAAGGCTTTGATTTAAGTCGCCGCACTCTTGGTATTATCGGAATGGGTGCTATCGGTGTATCTATTTCACGTCGCGCTCGTGCCTTTGGGATGACCGTTGTATACCATAATCGCAACCAGCGTATAGATGATAAAATTTATAAAACAACTTATATGGAGTTAGATGATCTTTTGGCTACTAGTGATGTAGTTTGTGTAATGGCTCCATTAACAGATGAAACCTATCACATGTGTGATGAAGCATTCTTCAAGAAGATGAAAAATACCGCTTTATTTGTAAATGTAGGCCGTGGACCTATCGTTGATACAGATGCTCTCATTAATGCCTTACAAACAGGTGAAATTGATTATGCGGCACTCGATGTAACTGATCCAGAACCATTACCAGCAGATCACCCACTATTAAGTGTTGAAAACTGTCTTATCGTACCACATATTGGTTCCTATACTGACCGCACGCGTTATGATATGTCTATTTTGACAGCCGATAATATTATTGCTGGTGTTCATAAGAAACCATTAAAAACTTGTGTTAATGAAGAGGTTAACTATAAAAAAACAGAAATGGATGTTGAATCTGCTTTAGAAGAGCTTAAAAAGGCAGGAGTTGATTTAGCTGATTTCGACTAATATCACAAGACCTCAAAAGATATGCGATATTATGCAAAATATGGTAAAATAAAAGAATATTTATCCTATGGAGGTTAGAACGTTGGAACATAAAGATATTGAAAAAACTGTAGCTCCTGAAGAAGTTGTATCCGTTAACTTTATCGAAGCTATCATTAACAAAGATAATGAAACTGGTAAATACGGCGGACGCGTATTAACTCGTTTCCCGCCAGAACCAAATGGTTACTTACACATTGGGCATGCTAAATCTATCTGCCTTAACTTTGGTATTGGCAAGCAATATAATGGCTTAACAAACCTTCGTTTTGATGATACAAACCCAGCAAAAGAAGACGTTGAATACGTAAACTCCATTATGGAAGATGTAAAATGGCTCGGCTTTGATTGGGCTGGAGAGCCTCGCTATGCATCTGATTATTTCGGTCAAATGTACGAATATGCTAAGAAATTAATCACTCTTGGCAAGGCTTATGTAGATGATCAAACAGCAGATGAAATTAAACAAACACGTGGCGATTTCTCTACACCTGGTACCAATAGTCCATACCGTGACCGTAGCGTAGAAGAAAACTTGAAACTCTTTGAAGAAATGAAGGATGGTAAATACGCTGATGGTGAAAAGGTATTGCGTGCGAAAATCGACATGGCACATCCTAATATCGTTATGCGTGACCCTGTTATCTATCGTATTGTAAATGCAGAACATCATAATACAGGTAATGAGTGGAAAATCTATCCTATGTATGATTTTGCTCATCCTATTGAAGATGCTATCGAACGTATTACACATTCCATCTGTACTTTGGAATTTGAAGTTCACCGTCCGTTGTATGATTGGGTACTTGAAGACTGGGATGACACTGAAATTCCACAACAAATTGAGTTTGCGCGCTTGAACGTAACTAAAATGGTTATGTCTAAACGTAAATTGCGTGCTCTTGTTGAGGCAGGCCTTGTAGCTGGCTGGGATGATCCTCGTATGCCTACTATTTCTGGCTTACGTCGTCGTGGTTATACTCCAGAGGCTATTCGTGATTTCTGTGACCGTATTGGCGTAGCTAAGGCTGACAGTGTTGTTGACATTGCTTTGCTAGAGTTCTGTATCCGTGAAGATTTGAAACTCAAAGCTACACGTCCTATGGTTGTTATTGATCCTGTGAAAGTTGTTATTACAAACTATCCAGAAGGTCAAACTGAACTTTGTACCGTTGAAAATAACCCAGAAAATGAAGAGTTGGGTAACCGTGAAGTTGTATTTGGTCGTGAAATTTACATCGAACGCAATGACTTTATGGAAGAGCCAGTTAAGAAATTCTTCCGCTTGGCACCAGGTAAAGAGGTACGCTTAAAAGGTGCATACTTCATTACATGTACTGATGTTATTAAAGACGAAAATGGCAATATTACAGAAATTCACTGTACATATGATCCAGAAACTAAGAGCGGTAGCGGTTGTACACGTAAGGTAAAAGGTACATTGCATTGGGTTGAAGCATCTACTGCAGTAGATATTGAATCTCGCTTATATGACTACTTACTAAAAGAAGATTCTGACGGTAAAGACTTCTTAGGTGATTTTAATCATGAGTCCTTACAAGTATTCCACAGTAAAGGGGAAGCATGTCTCGGTACAACTGTACCAGGAGACCGTTTCCAATTCTTGCGTCAAGGTTATTTTGTAACTGATAAAGATAGCACACCAGATCATATCGTAATGAACCGTATCGTTGGTTTACGTGATAGTTGGGCTAAGGCACAAAAGAAATAATGTATCCTACATTGTTAAGATAATGATAAAGAACCGCTCCGTTAAGGGCGGTTCTTTACTACTGTGTTGTTACTAGACATAATGTTGAGAGTTTGTGACATTAACGTTTTATTCGAGGAGATATATGAAAAAATTAGTATTACTTGCTACTGTAGCAGCTGTATTAGTATCTGTTCCGGCGATGGGCTCTGCAGCAAATATTAAGTCCATTTTGAATAGAAGCCAAACAGTAACATATCAAGGTGTTAAATTACCTGAAGGCGTTACTATGTATCCAAATAATCCTAAAGCGCTTTTCGCAGGAGATGCTAAAAAGGATATAAAATCTGTATTTATCGAAGCCGGTGCTACATCTGCCAATGTATATACGCTAAACATTAAAAACGAAAATGAAATGAATTATGCTGTATATGGTGATGTAGTATTAGGTAAACAATTATCTGGTCAGATTAGTGAAACAAAGCATGTTAACTCAGATCCATCTGCACTAGGTGCACTTGCATCTGCTATTAATAAGGGTGATAGCCCAATTCTTGGTACTTTCACAGTAGTGACGCCATTATCTAAACAAGGTAATGTATATGAAGGAACATTAAAATATAAAAGTATAGCTAATAATAATTCTTATAATGAAGTATTACATATTAGTTTGTCTGACAATAAGTACACTGGCCCTAATGCACGCTTTATCGCTATAGATGAAGCTAATGATGCTGCGATATTCCCTAAAGTTAAGTCTTTGCTAACAGCTAAAAAATAAATAATTATTGAAAATATATATCAATTATTCTTGACAATTTTTCTCATCAAGAGTACTATGTGCATATAGGAATTATTCTCATTAGGGGTGGTTCTAACGATATGCAACAGGCAGGTACTATTATGATGAATTCAATTGACCATATCATTGGATATCATTGTGCACCGGCAATTCGAGGGATTAAGCTTTCGAATTTGGTTTCTATTCCACGGGACATGAATGAACAAATCCAATTTGTATTGACAGAATATAATAAAGAGTTCAATGAAAAAGGTTTGTTCTTCTTTGAATTATGTCGCTGTAAAGCGCGTAGACTGTTATTGGTATTCCGTGAGAAGCAATTAAGAGACTATGTACGGCAACCTGCGGTAATGACATTTTTGAAAGCCTACGGTTATCATGATCGTATGAGCATTATGGAGATGCTAGAACATCTACGATACCGTATGGAGGCAAGCATTGATTTTCCACATGAAATCGGCGTATTTCTAGGCTATCCATTGAATGATGTGAAATACTTTATTTCCCGTCGTGGCAGTGGATATCGTATGTGTGGGGAATGGAAAGTTTACCATGACGTGGTAGATGCTAAGCGCTCTTTCTTATGTTACAAAGCATGTCGTGAATTTTGTCAAACTCAATTGATGTTGGGAAAAACATTTAGTTCATTGGTCGCAAGAACGGCCTAGGAGGTACAAGATGATTGGTGTAATTTATTGGTCCGGTACAGGCAATACAGAACAAATGGCTCAAGCAGTAGCAGAAGGTATCAAAGCTGCAGGTCAAGAAGTTGAAGTAAAATCTGTTTCTGAAGTATCTGTAGATGACGCAGCAGCTTATGAAAAATTAGCTCTTGGCTGTGCTGATATGGGTGCAGAACAATTAGAAGAAGGCGAATTTGAACCATTCTATACTGAATTAGAATCCAAATTGGGTGGCAAAAAAGTAGCAATCTTTGGTTCCTATGGCTGGGGTGGTACTTGGTTGGAAGACTGGGGTACACGCATTAAAGATGCTGGCGGCGAATTAGTAGCTGATGGCGTAGCTATCTTGGGTGAACCTGATGATGATGGCAAAGCACAATGTGAAGAATTGGGTAAAACATTAGCAAACGCATAATTTACTCTTAACCATTAACATAATCCTAACAGATAACAGTATATAAAGGCTGTAATAACGGTAATTCGTTATTACAGCCTTTTTGTTTATATTGGTATTAATTATAAGGGTGTATCTCTATATATAATAGAAAATTTGGGTAGTCATGAGTGATAGGAATATTTAGGGTTATAGGACAAAAAGTGTTGCTGTTAATGCCGATGGAACTAGTTAAATACTAGCTCTATCGGCATTTTAT
>NZ_JAJEQD010000033.1:0-7373 GCF_020687175.1 Veillonella fallax
TAAGGCTATATTTTGCCATAGAAAAACCGACCTCCTTAACGTTAAGATTTTTGGTCTAACATTAAGGGGTCGGTTCAAAGCCAGCTTTTTCCATGTGTATTTAATGTTGAGTAAAGTTTTCAACTATTTACTATCAAATTATACTTTCATCTATTTGCTACGGAATTAAGCATTCAACTAACTCTCAAAAATTAGAACAAATCTTTTTTCCACATCCCAATAATGGCAATAATAGAGCAAAGTAGTGCAATGCCTACAACCTCATAGAAGCCATTTGGATCCTCTTGGAATGGCAATGGCACGTTTGTCCCCCACAAACTAAATACGATGGTAGGAACTGCCATGGCAATCGTTAGAGTAGCCAACATTTTCATAACCAAGTTAAGGTTATTAGAAATGATGGATGTAAAGGCGTTCATCATGTTCATCAAGATATTAGAGTACATTTCAACCATCTCGATGGCCTGTTTATTTTCGATAATAACGTCCTCTAGTAAGTCCTCATCCTCTTCATACATCTTGAGGAGGTGTTTATAGGAGCTATGGCCACGCAAGCGCAATAGACGTTCCATAACAGTACCATTTGTGCGCAATGCAGAGGTAAAGTATGTCATGGATTTCTGTAATTCCAACAATTGGAAGAAGTCTTTATTTTTTGTAGTATGACGCAATTGGATTTCAATATCGTCGGTACGACGGTTGATTTGTTGCAAGTAACGCAAGAACATAGTCGCTGTACGATACAAGATTTGGAACAAGAAACGCGTCTTTTTGTATGTATAGAACGTAGAAATCTGATTAGAAATAAATGGATACAATACTTCGGACTCTTCTAAGCAGATGGTAATGAAGAAGTCTGGCGTCAAGAAGATACCAAGCGGTACTGTATCATACATATCGTTACCGCGGATAACCGGAATATTAATAACGATAAAGATGTAGTTATCCTCTAACTCCACGTGAGAACGTTCTTCCATATCGAGAGCGGTCTTTAAAACGTCCGTTGGGATTTCCGTCAAAATATTGATAAGGGATAACTCATCGGGGTCTGGGTTCACCAAATTTACCCAAGAACCTTTTGTGGCATCTGATACAGTGCTATCGGAAACTAACTCTTCTTCTATATGTTTATACACCGTAATCATGCTATCCCTCCTTCCAACGAACTTATAGTAATCATCTAATAAATTATATACTATTTTATAGCTATTATTCAATTCAATTGTGAAAGTTTTGTGTATCTAGAACATACATATACATTTTTATGTCTATTTATGATGTACAAATGTATATAGTAAAAGTATCGTAAATGTTTAATCCACACAATAAAATAACCTCTAAGTTAGTCAGTTACTAACCTAGAGGTTATTTATATCAACCCTAATCATTCAGATCAGGAGAATGTAATTTATTTCGTTCCTCTACAGAGATATAAACTCTGCTTTCACTTAATTGCGGCGCAAGATACGAACAGAGTTCAAGATACAAAGGATGGATACGCCAGTATCACCAAATACTGCCCACCACATGGATGCATAGCCCATGAGGCCAAGCGCCATGATAAGGATTTTAACAGCAATAGCGAATACAACGTTTTGCCATGCTACACGCAATGTCGCTTTGGACAAGTCAAGGATATGTGCAATAGCAGTCAAAGATGGACGCATGAACACAACATCTGCTGCCTCGATAGCCGCATCAGCACCACTACCCATCGCGCCACCTACATCAGCACCTGCAAGTACTGGAGCATCGTTGATGCCATCCCCTACGAACATAGTTGGACCATATTCAGAGCGAATATCTTGTACAACGGACAATTTATCTTGAGGCAACAACTGAGCACGTACAGCACTTACGCCAGTTTCTTTAGCGATGTAATTCGCACTTGCTTCAGCATCACCTGTAAGCATAACAGTTTTAATATCTTGACCATTAAGATTAGCAATCGCTTCAGCAGAGTCTGGGCGAGCTTCATCGGCGATGATGATACGACCTAAGTATGTATTGCCTTCTGCAACAAGAACTTCTGTGCCATATTCAGCAGCTTCTGTTGGATAGCCTTGAACATTATAGCGTTCCATAAGACGACGGTTACCAATAAGTACTTGTTGACCATCAGTCATACCTACCATACCTTCACCAGCTAACTCTTGAACGAAATCTGAAGGTTCCACTGTAAGGCCTTGATCTTTTGCTTCAGACACGATGCTTGTTGCGATTGGATGTGTAGAAACGGCTTCAATAGCTGCCGCCATGGATAACAATTGACTGGAACTTACATGAGAGCCTACAGTTTCTACGCTGTGAACTTTGAACTCACCAGATGTGATGGTACCAGTTTTATCAAGAGCTACGGCTTTCACATTAGCCAATGCCTCGATAACACGACCACCTTTTAATAAGATACCGTGTTTAGACGCATTGCCGATACCGGAGAAGAATGCAAGTGGCACGCTAAGCACCAATGCACATGGGCAAGAAATAACGAGGAATGTTAAGGCTGTGTAAATCCATTTATGCCATTCACCTGTAATAAGGGATGGAATAATGGCAACAGCAAGAGCAAGGAATACAACGATTGGAGTGTATACGCGAGCAAAACGCGTAATGAAACGGTCGATTTTAGGTTTAGAAGATGCTGCATTTTCCACGGCATCAAGAATTTTAGTAACCATGGATTCTTCAAGAACCTTATCTACACGCATTGTAATGCGACCAGATTCGTTGATACAACCAGACATAAGTTGAGTGCCAGGTACGGCGCGAACAGGTACAGGTTCACCTGTTACAGGCGCTGTATTAACGCGTGTTTCACCTTCAAGCACTGTGCCGTCTAGAGGAATTAAATCGCCAGGACGAACTTCGATAGTCCAGCCTACTTCAACCTTTTCAGGAGCCATAACTACGATTTCACCACCGCAGTCTGTATCTACAACCCGCACCTCTTGAGGACGCATATCGACAGCGTTCATGATTTCTGTACGACTACGATCAGTTGCTTTTTCTTCGAAGAACTCACCGATACGGTAGAACAAGATAACGCCTACGGCTTCAGGCAATGCATCGATAGCAATAGCGCCCAATGTAGCGATAGACATCAAGAAGTTCTCGTCGAACACTTGGCCTTTTAAGATATTGCGACCTGCGATGCGCAATACTGGGAATGCAAGAAGAATATAGGCAATATAGTAAATTGGAGTTTCGATAGACTCTGGCAAGCCGATGGACGGCACAACTGTAGTCAACCCTTCGTAGGCTATGAATAACAAGCCTGCTACGATGACTGCAATTGTTACAGCATCACTACCACGATCCTGGTCAGAACCATGATCATTCATAGCCGCTTTAGATTTACGTTCATAATCTGCTACGGTTACGCCCTCTTCGATGGTATCACAAATGTCTTGAATGTCACGTTTAAGAGCTTCACGGTCTTCCCAAGAGCCGGTTAATTTTAATTGATGTGTAGCAAGTGTGAAATTTGCAGTCTCTACCACATCCATTTTACGGATACGATCTTCAATTTTTGCTGCGCAGTTCGGACAGTTCAAATCCTTCAATAGCAATGTTTCTTCCATGATATCTCCTTTGATAATAGTGAAATCTTCTATCCTGTATTGTAAATTAATAGGTAATATTTTTCTAATACTTATTAGACATATCTTGTTTCATATCTTGTTATATATGTTCCTAAACATTTTTCATCAGATATTTTATTTATATGAATATCTGTTCATATGTTTATATTACATCAAAGGAGATTAAATGTCAATACAAAATCATATTCAACATATATCAAATTTTATTTACTTTAGTTCTAACTATATTCACCTTATATCAAATTTCGTTCTACCAGGAATTTATGTGCTACATCAGCTGGCAGTTGGTGTTCCGTTTCAACGGCGTAATTCATCTTCGCCATCTCTTGATCTGTAATCGTATGATTCAAACTTTCTAATACAGGGCGCAGTTCAGGATGAGCAATCAATACTTCGCTACGCACCACATTACCAGACATATAAGATGGATATAAATGTTTATCATCTTGTAACACCGTAATCGGTGTAATACTTAATTGACCATCAGTCGTGAATATCGGCATTGCATCCACCTCATCACGACCAATAGCCGTATATTTTAGCCCTATATCCATATCTTTAGTAGCTTTAAAACTCATGCCATACACGCGTTGTAATCCAGCATAGCCATCTTCACGTCCAAAGAAATCATATTCCCCTCCTAATGTTAGGGATGGTGCTATACGAGCAAGATCCGAATACGTTTTTACGCCATAACTCTGAGCAATTTCATTACGCACTCCTATGCCATAGGTATTATTAAAACCGTACATGCCGACCCACTCAAAATTATATTTCTCTTTATAGGCCTGTGAAAGCTCATTAAATAGACTTTCATCATACGTATCTGTACGTTTTAGCACAGCAGACCAAGCCGTACCAGTATATTCAGGATATATATCAAATTGGCCAGAAAGCATAGCTGGTTGAATATTTGATGTACCACCACCGACACCTTCTGTAACCTCTACGGTTAAATCAGTCTTCTTCTCGATTAATTCTTTTAAGATATTCCCCAAAATAAGCTGTTCCGTCATAGGCTTCGTTGCAATATGAATAACATCAGTCTTCACATGACGGCAATACATAGCCCAGCCACCTATACCCATCGCAATTATCATCATAATCGAAACAAATATAATCGTATAGCGCTTCATATGAGGGCTAATACGCGTTACTCTTTCACCTAGAGAAAAGAGAGCATCAACGGTAATGGCTAATAGGGCAATCAGTAGACTGCCTGCAATTGTCAAAGCACTTTGATTCGTTGTAATCCCCCTATAAATCGCCACACCTAAGCCACCAGCACCAATAAAGGATGCAATACCTGTCAAGGCAATGGTCATAACGAGCATAGTCCGTATACCAGCCATAATAGTTGGCATGGCCAAGGGAATCTCTATATTCCACAAACGTTGAATCCGCGTAAGCCCTAACGCAATTCCCGCTTCACACATAGATTGATCAATTTGGTTAAGACCAGTAAATGTATTTCGTACCATCGGTAATAAGGCATAGATAACCAATGCAATGATAGCGGTCGTATTACCAACACCCGATACATACAACAAAAGGCCTAACATCGATATAGATGGAATCGTATATAGGAAATTAACCACTACCATAACGGGCGCAGCTAGCCGTTTATATTCGTATATAAACACACCCAATAATCCACCGATGATGGTAGCAATAACAGAAGCTAATACTGAAATTTCTATATGTTCCCATAACAACTGGAGGAAAAAATCATAGCGATTGATAAGTAATGATATGACCTCATGCATTACAGATACCGCCTTTCTCATAAAACAATACAAAGAGTATATATAGTCATATAACAGCTAATCATATAGGGTATTTTTATACGAGAATATAATTAAATTACAACCCTTTTCATCATTGTATACCGAATCACACCTTAACTCTAGCCCTTAAACCATATATAAAGACAACTCTTTATATTGTCATATCATACAGATTCAATTCCTTAATAGATCTAAAGGGAATATCTATGCCTTGAACAGATATAATTTGCATTTGCGCACTAATCATATCAACAGCCCCTATAAGCTCTGTATATCTTTGTTTATTGTAGTAAACAATTCGCACCCATTCTCCGCAATGTATAGTCTGTAAAACCTTATTTAACTCATCTACTTGATCCTCCGATAGCTCTACACGATGCTCTTTAGGCCGTGCCACAGCTGCCAGTAATACTTCAAATCCCTTTAATGCCGCAAAGGGCATAAATTGTTTCGCCCGTTGTAAACGAGACATACGATGTTTCATTAATTTATTCTCCGTTGTGACCACCCACCAAGGTATTTCTAAAGCGCATAGTCCCTTCCTCTTGCAAGCTAGAGGCACGTAAAATAGCATTTTTACCGAACTGCTCCTTGATAGATAACATCGCCTCATGTACTTGCCGCTCCTTTGCCTCTTCCTCCGTCGCAAGGGCGCTAAACAAATCTACCTCCTGAGGTATAGCAGAGCGATTGACTAAATCCTCAAAGCTTACGCCTATACGCCGTATAAGTTCATTTTTATGGCAATGTTGTTCATATAATTTAATTACTGCCGTCGTTAATGCTTGCAATGAATCAGTGTACTGTTTAAGCTTTTTAGAACCTCCAGTAGAGCGCACCATATCATCTGCATAGCCAATATGAACATGAATATGGTTCGTAACCCCTTTGATTTGTAAAAGCTCTAATACCAAGGACTCCACCATTTCTCGCATAGGCACGTAGGCCTCTTCGTAAGTATAGTTACGCAACAAAATCTGGCTATGCGAGATAGAATGCTTAATAGGACGATACGCATGGATATCTGCAATCGTACACGGCTCACGGCCCCAAGCATGATCGATAATGAGCTCTGCATTAACACCAAATTCCTTGTACAACTTGGCCTCTGGAACCATGGTAATACCATGCAAATCATAAGCTCCATATTTATGTAAGCGGTTGGCTATGCCCTTACCAATCTGCCAAATGTCGGTCAAGGGCTGATGATACCAAATTTTCTCTTTAAAGAGGCTTTCATCAAGATATCCTATAAAATCAGGCGCATGTTTTGCCAGGATATCGAGAGCAATCTTGGCAAGAAACAAGTTTGTTCCAATCCCAACGGTGGCATAAATCTTGGTCGCCTTGAGCACCGCATCAAGTAGCATCTGCGCTAGCTCTCGAGGCGTTTTCTTGTAAAGTGGCAAGTAAGGAGTTATATCAATGAAATACTCATCGATAGAGTACACATGCACATCCTCCGGTGCCACATACTTGAGCAAGGTCCCATAAATCTGAGCGGATACCTGCATATACCGCTTCATATGGGGCTTTACCGTTAAATATTCAATGTGCGGAGGAATCTCAAAAAGACGACTGCGATTCTTAACGCCTAACTTTTTTAAGGCCGGTGAAATAGCCAACGTAATAGCCCCTTTGCCACGAGACCCATCGGCCACTACCAAAGGCGTTGTAAACGGATCCAGCCCCAAATCAGCGCACTCCACAGACGCGTAAAAACTCTTCAAATCAATGCACATATACATCCGATCCGTATCAGCTGAACCCATATCAACACCTCCTTAAACCGCTAAATCACTAGATTTTACAAGAATTATAAAAAGAATAATTTCTATGATTAGTATAACAAAAATGCTGAGTATTTTCAAACATATGTTTGTTATTATAAAGGTAAATTTATAGAAAAATCAGAACCACCCGTAAAACGGGTGGTTTGCTCACGGGCTATAAGCCCGTAGTACTAGGCCAGCGTCTAAAGGCG
>NZ_JAJEQD010000034.1:0-6313 GCF_020687175.1 Veillonella fallax
AATTTCATCTTTTAGCTCTGTATTTCTTTTATCTACAAGATCTACTTTAGTAAGTTCAAAATAATAGGTAGATTTGGCCATTGGCATAGCTTTTAAAAGATGCTTTAGTTAATAGCCTTGTTGGCGGAGCGTTTTAATAATCGCTGCTTTTTCGCCTTGAGTCGCGCAGCCTCTTTTTCTTCTCTCAAGGCAATCTCTTTTTTTATGACTTCATTTTCAGCTTTAATATACGCAATTTCAGCACGTAAGCGAATGAGTTCCTCATATTCACTTTCTTTGAGTTTTCGAGGTGAGATAGTCTTAGGTACTTTCATTTTGCAATCCTTTGGTGGTCGTCCTTTAGGTTTATTAATAAGACCATTGTATCCCAAAGTTTTATATTTATGAACCCATTGATACAGTTGTCCAGAATTAATACCCGCTACAATAGCTACTGTTCTCAATCCTTGTCCAGAGAGGACTTGGCATACCAAACTATATTTCTCTTCTGGAGTCCAATACTTATTAGTCCCTCGATTTTTATTAATGTCCGGGCCATGATGCTGCTCTAGTTTAACCCAGTCTCTTATTAGTCTATGAAATGTATCTGTTGTTACACCGTTAGGTGTCTTAGGCCATTCACCTCGATAGAATAATTCAATTGCTTTCCTTTTAAATTGATAACTATATCTCATGAAAATACCCCCTTTACTGGTTGTCCAGTAAAGGGGGTACATATCAATGCACGGGCTTTTGTATTAGATAATGTAATCGTCAGAATCATCTTTTTTAGGTTTTTTGTAAATTTCTTTTACACCAGCCATTTCGATAAGTTCTTCGCTGAGAGCATCTTCATCGTCCGTATTAAGCATGGAGTAGAAGGCCCAGAGGATAACGAACCAAATCGGTGTAAACAAGAGTGCAATTCGAGTGTCTTCATTTAAGGCAAGAATACCTAGAATGAAGACAAAGAATGCAAGGATGATATAGTTCATCACAGGGAATAGAGGCATTTTGAATTTAGATTGTGCCGCTAATTCAGGATTTTTCTTGCGGTATTTGAGGTGACAAATAACCATCATCGCCCAAATAAAGATGAAGCAGAATGTAGAGATAGAAGTAATCATAACGAATACTGCTTCTGGCATTACATAGTTGAGTACAACCGTAATCAATAGTACAGCAGCAGAGAAAATCGTTGCTTGGTATGGTACGCTACTGTGTGTTAAGCGACGCATAGAGCTTGGTGCATGACCGCGTTTAGCAAGGGCATAAATCATACGGCCTGTACTAAAGATACCAGAGTTTGTAGCAGATGCAGCAGATGTAAGAACTACGAAGTTTACGATGCCTGCAGCGGCTGCAATACCAACTGCTGTAAATACAGCCACAAATGGGCTAGCAGAAGGGTTAACGGCTGTCCAAGGGTAAATACTCATGATGATGGCCAAAGAGCCCACATAGAACAAAATAATGCGTAATGGGATGTTGTTGATTGCCATAGGAATAACCTTTTCAGGATCTTCTGTTTCACCAGCTGTCAAACCTACGAGCTCGATACCTGTGAAAGCGAAAACAACCATTTGGAATGATAAGATAAAGCCCATCGTTCCGTTCGGGAACCAGCCCCCATAATTCCACATATTACTAAAGGCGGCAACGCCCGCATCTGTAGTAAAGCCTGTAACAATCATGATGATACCGATGATGATGAGGGAAATAATGGCGATTACCTTAATCAAGGCAAACCAGAACTCCATTTCACCGAAGTATTTTACAGCTGTTAGGTTCATCAATAGCAATGCCACTAAGACGACAAGGGCCGGTATCCATTGAGGCAGCCATGGTATCCAGAACTGCATATAGAGGCCTACGGCTGTTAAATCGGCCATGGCTAGTGAAAGCCAACAGAACCAGTATGTCCATCCTGTGATAAAGGCTGCTCGATCACCTAAATACTCTTCTACGAAATCGATAAATGAGTGGTGGTTCAAGTTAGACAATAATAATTCGCCTAATGCTCTCATGATAAAGAAGCATATAATACCTGTAATTAGGTAAGCAAAAATGATGGATGGACCTGCCAAGTGAATGGCACGGCCGGAGCCTAAGAATAAGCCTGTACCGATGGCACCGCCAATGGCGAGCAACTGTACGTGCCGGTTCTTAAGGCCCCGTTTTAACTGATGCGTATCAGACATAGTAAAGACCTCTTTTCTACAAACTATCTACAAATATAAAAAGCCATGGATGACCATAGCCTTTATAATCTATAGAATCTATAAAACTATTTTCTTATAATACAGTATCTATTGTAAAAAGTCAAATGTATTTATACAGTAGACAGATATTAAAAACAGTGTTATTAATATACGAATAAAAGAGTGCTTATTCATGCAAAAAGCATTCTATCATACAAGGTATAAAAAGTTTGCTATAATGATACGTAGATTATCTTATACGTAAACTCGTGGAGGCTATATGAGACGACAAGATCGTAAGGTTACAGATATAGATGAAATTAAAAGTATTTTAAATAGTACTCGTATCATTCACCTAGGTATGATGGATGGTGATTACCCTTATGTAGTACCCCTACATTTTGGATACGAATTTATAGATGAGGTGCTTTATATCTATGTACATGGCAATCATGAGGGAAAGAAGTTTGACTTGATTAAAGCAAATCCTCATGTATTTATCGAAATTGATGGCAGTGATGAGGCCCTTGTTTCAGGTGGAGATATTCCTTGTAAATATAGTTCAGTTTATTCCAGTGTTATGGGACGAGGGACGGTGACTTATTTAGAGAGTATTGATGAAAAGGTTCATGGATTACAAGTTTTGATGGACCATCAAACAAATCGTAAATTTGCTTTTACAGAAGCCATGGTAAACTCTGTGGGCGTCGTTCAAATTAAAGTGGTGGACTATACTGCAAAAAGACGAAGACAACTTGAACAAGATATTATTATGCCTCCATTAACTAAATAATGATACAACATCCTATTGAGTTCTTTTAAGATATAGCGCTCAGTAGGATGTTTTTTTATGTGTCGAACTAGTAAGTATTAAGGCTGTTATTAGTTAATAACTAGACTTTCACCGTAGGAAAAATAAAAGTTTTATGAAGTAGCTAGGGCAACAGAATCGGAGTTATGTTTTTGATATAAATAAGAAAATATATCATTATATGTGTGAAGTATATTATAAATTTTTATACAAGGAGAGAGTATGAGCAAAACAATATATAAGTCCATTTTAGCTGTTGTAGCAATGGGGCTATTATCTGTAAGCTATGTATCAGCAGATACTGTTGATCAACCTGTATCTACTAATAATTCTGCGGTCCTATCTAATTCTAAAAATGTTACACCAAACATGGATAATGCTTCTGCAATTATTCAAATACCAAGAACGCAATTAGTAGGCTGGCCTATTATGACTCAAGACGGTGCTCGTAACTTTAAGGGCGTAGTAGAGGCTACTCAGAAATTACCGTATGAGGCTGAGGTACCTAGTTATATACCTTATGGATATCAGCTGTATACAGCACGTCACGATCGAAATGATGTACTGGAGGTTGTATATTACAAAAGAAATGCACCTATCTATCAGGCTGGGGAAAAATTTATTACTAATGTTATGGCCTATCGAATGGGATATTCCTTGGATACCGTAAGAGATACAGCATATATTCCTGCAAAGTATAAGGACTATGAATGGTCTGAACAAGGTGAATCTGGCAAGGTGTATTACGCAGGTAACCCAGGAGTACAATTGATCCGTAGCATTACGTGGACGGAAGGTGGGATGGCGTTCTCCTTATTCTTCTTAGAACCTGTGAAAGCAGTTGATGCTGAATTCTATAAGGAACATGTGGTACCTGTAAAAAATATAGATAGCTCACGTTATGAATTGTTGGGAAACTATCCGGTTACGAAGATTTCAAACAAAACAATTGATGAATATAATAAAGAACGAATGATTCCTTAGCAGATAAACTGATGTTATACAAATTGTATCTAGAACAATATATTGTGTAATAGCGGTAGAATTTGTAATCCCTTATAAAGAGGAAAAAATATGAGAAAAACAATGTATAAGTCCGTTTTAGCTGTTATTGCTGCTGGGTTATTATCTGTAGGAATGGCCACAGCAGAAACGCTAGATACTCCTGATACTACAGATCAGACTGGATCCACTAAAACACTTAAGCTCGGACATAATTTTAAAAATGTTGAGCCTAGAACTGATAGTTTACAGTGGCACTTTCATGATTGGCCTATAGAGAATATACAAAAGGCGCATACTTTTAAGGGCAATCTAATAGAGGCAGCACAGAAGCTTCCTTATGAGGTTAAGGCACCTAGCTATATCCCTTATGGCTATGAGGTCTATACAGTGCGTCAAGATAAAAATGATGTATTAGAGGTTGTATACTTTATAAAAAATGCTCAAACATATAGAGATGGTAAGAAAAATCTCGGTAGCATTTTTGTTTATAGAATGGGCTATTCCGTGAACGATGTAAAAGATGTACCGTATGTTCCTGCAGAGTATAAGGACTTTGAATGGTCTGAACAGGGTGAATCTGGCGAAGTCTTTTACACCGGGGATCCAGCAGCACAACTGATCCGCAGCATTACGTGGACAAAAGACGGTATGGCATACTCCTTATTGTTCTTAGAACCAGTGAAAGCAGTT
Source organism: Veillonella fallax (assembly GCF_020687175.1). Classification (NCBI taxonomy): domain Bacteria; kingdom Bacillati; phylum Bacillota; class Negativicutes; order Veillonellales; family Veillonellaceae; genus Veillonella; species Veillonella fallax. The sequence continues at coordinate 4,687 of NZ_JAJEQD010000034.1, forward strand.
GATGCTGAATTCTATAAGGAACATGTGGAGCCTATAAAAATATAGATAGATCATGTAGTGATTTACTTGGAATAAAGCGGAAACGTGTATAACCGCTCAAAGAGGAGAGAATATGAAGAAAATAATAAGAGCTGCCATTTTATGTGCCACGATGGCTACAGCAGTAAGCACCTTTGGGGTACAGCCAGTTAGTGCTACATACCCGTTAATAGATAAAAATGGTAATACCGTTCCTGTTGAACGAGATGTAGATAATCAGAAAATTATCGATGATAATCAAAAACTTATGGATCGTTATCGCTGGTATGATCAAGTTGATGATTATGATTTAGTTGAAACTAATATTGAAAGTGCTGTGCAGGAATTTGGCTATCCTATACAAGTTCCGTCTTATATGCCTAAAGACTATGCAGTACGTGATGTAAAGGCCAAGGACCATGACGTATTAGAAATTGTATATACGGAAACGGGCCGTGATGGAGAATATGGTCCGAAGTTAACCTTCTCTAATACAGATATTGTATATCGTATGGGGTGGGCTATCGATACAGTAGTAAATCCTATATTGGAAAAGACAAAGTACAACGCTAAGGATGCAGTTAGCTTTACTACCCCTAATGGAATTTCTGTACATACGTTAGGTTATAGTAAAGATGCTATTCAAATCGCTTATTGGGAAAAAGATAATAAAGTTCATATGCTTTACTTTGCTTCTTTAAGAAACCAAAACTTTGTAAGCAAAATTGTAGACTCTGTAGGTCCTTTGAGTAACGTAGCCGCTGATGATACTCGACTACGTGGTGACCGCAATGATAAGCAACATATTGAAGAACCTATTAAACAAAATGTTGAAGAACAGGGTAAACAAAATGTTAAAATAGATTGGCCTCCTTATGAAACGATTCCTTTACCAGTGCGTACACATACGAATTCTGTATGGCCTATACTCACTAGCAAATCCAAGGGCTTACCTAGCGGTGTAATTAATGCATCTCATAAGGTGTCCTATGACGTATCTGTACCAAGTTATTTACCGTTTGGCTATACATACTATGCTACACATTTTTATGACAATGATGTATTAGAAACTGTATATTGGAAGCAAGGTGAAGAGTATCAAGAGCGCAGCGGTCGTTGGGTAACTCATACTATGGTCTTCCGCATGAGCTACTCTATGGATACGGTTTGGCCTGAAGAATATATCCCAATGGAGTATCATGATGTACAGTGGAGTGACTCTACTCCAATAGGAGAGGTTCAATATACAGGTGATGTAGATAAGGGCTTAGTGCGCAGTGTTACGTGGTACAAGGATAATATGGCGTATTTCTTGTTCTTCCAAGTGCCTGTGAAAGCATCTGAAGCAGACTTTTATAGAGATCATGTAGTACCGTTAAAAAATATCGATCCAAGTCGTACAGACTTAATTGGTGTAAAAACGATTCATTAATAGTAATAAGAATGTATAGTACAATTTTTGCTATCATAGAGCATTAGCATTTACCGAAAACAGTACATAATAAAAAGAACCTACCTCCGAGATACTTTATTATGAACCGACCCCTTAATGTTAGACCAAAAATCTTAACGTTAAGGAGGTCGGTTTTTCTATGGCAAAATATAGCCT
>NZ_JAJEQD010000035.1:0-6294 GCF_020687175.1 Veillonella fallax
AACTTAAAATAGCGATGGAGCCAGTAATTTACTGGCTCCATCGCCTATAAAACCAACACGTTTTGTCCTATAACCCACAAATTTTATTTCTATAACAAAAAAAGGCGTACCCGAGAGTACGCCTTTTATTATGGCTAGAATTATTTCAATTCTACAGTTGCGCCAGCTTCTTCCAATTGAGCTTTCAAAGCTTCAGCTGCTTCAGTAGCTACGCCTTCTTTTACAGGTGCAGGAGCACCGTCAACGATAGCTTTAGCTTCTTTCAAGCCAAGACCAGTTGCTTCACGAACAACTTTAATTACGTTGATTTTGGATGCGCCAGCATCTTTCAAGATTACGTCGAAGGAATCTTTAGCAGCGCCGCCTTCAGCACCACCAGCAGCTGCTACAGCTACAGGAGCTGCTGCAGTTACGCCAAATTCTTCTTCAATTGCTTTTACAAGATCATTAAGTTCAAGAATAGTTGCTTCTTTCAATTCAGCAACGATGTTTTCAATGTTCAATGCCATTTTAGTTTTCCTCCATAAAATAGTTTATTGTATCAGTCTTAAGCGACCAATGAATACTTCGCAGAAATTATTATTCTGCAGCTTCTGCTGGTTGAGCTTCTGCAACAGCTTTGACAGCGTATGCAACGTTGCGAACAGGAGCTTGCAATACGGAAAGCAACATGGAAAGCATGCCTTCGCGGTTTGGAAGACTTGCAATTGCTTTAACGCCTGCAGCATCCATAACTTCGCCTTCAACGATACCAGCTTTAACTGTTACAACTTCTTTCTCAGTAGATTTGATGAATTGTTCGATTACACGAGCAGGTGCAACAGCATCTTCTTTAGAAGTAGCCAATGCAGTTGGACCTTCTAAATGCTCAGCGAAACCTTCAAGATTCAATTCATTTGCAGCAATGCGAGTCAAAGTATTTTTGATTACTTTGTATTCAACGCCTTCAGCCAACATTTTGCGGCGAAGATCAGTTGCTTGCGCAACAGTCAAACCAGTGTAACCAATCAATACAGCGCCTTTTGCTTCAGAAAGAGTTTCTTTCATTTGAGCAACGATTGCTTTCTTTTGTTCAGTGACAGCCATTAGATTACCTCCTTGTAGATTTTTTGGTGCTCTATGTACTATCTTAGCGTAAAAACGACCCCATCGCACGCGATGAGGTCGAACTAGTCCTAGATTATCTAGTGTCAGCCTCAGCGGGCGGATTTTCATCCATTATACATACCAGCCGTCTACAGCTAAGAGACATATGTGATTATTGCTCTTTTGTAACGTTGCTCAATTTGAACACGTTCAAAGGCACACCAGGGCCCATTGTAGCGGACAAGGTTACAGATTTAATGTATTGACCTTTAGCTGCTACAGGTTTAGCCTTGATAATAGTATCAACGATTGTACGGTAGTTGTCAAGTAATTTTTCTTCATCGAAGGACGCTTTACCGATGGAGCAAGAGATAATACCTGCTTTATCAGTACGGTATTCGATTTTACCAGCTTTGATTTCGTTTACTGCACGAGCAACGTCTGGAGTTACTGTACCAACTTTAGGGTTTGGCATCAAGCCTTTAGGACCCAAGATTTTACCAAGACGGCCAACTTGACCCATCATGTCTGGTGTAGCAACTACAACGTCGAAGTCGCTCCAACCACCTTGGATTTTAGCTACTAACTCTTCAGAACCTACGAAATCTGCACCAGCTTCTTCAGCTGCTTTAATATTGTCGCCTTTTGCGAATACAAGAACGCGTTTAGTTTTGCCAGTACCATGAGGCAATACTACTGCACCACGAACTTGTTGATCAGCGTATTTAGGGTCGACATTCAAGTTGAAAGCGATTTCAACTGTTTCATCGAAATTTGCAGTTGCAGTTTTCTTAACCAACTCGATTGCTTCTACTGGTTCGTAGAACTTACCAGCTTCAATAAGTTTTACTGCCTCAGCGTATTTCTTACCTACTTTTGCCATTATAATATCCTCCTTATGTGGTCAAACGGGAATTCCCTCCCACCGATTTGCGCCTTATGCGCAAGTCGTACGCTTATTAGTCAACGATTTCAATGCCCATGCTGCGAGCAGTACCTTCTACCATGCGCATACCTTGTTCTACGGTATTAGCATTCAAGTCAGGCATTTTCAATTCAGCAATTTCACGAACTTTATCGCGACCTACTTTTGCTACTTTATCACGGTTAGGCACACCAGAACCTTTTGGAATACCTGCAGCTTTTTTCAATAATACTGCAGCTGGTGGAGTCTTAGTGATGAAGTCGAAGCTACGATCTTCATATACGTTAATAACTACTGGGATAATTAAGCCAGCTTGTTTAGCAGTACGTTCGTTGAATTCTTTTGTGAAAGCAACGATGTTAACACCTGCTTGACCTAGTGCAGGACCAACTGGTGGTGCTGGAGTAGCTTTAGCGGCTTCAATTTGTAGTTTTACTTGTTTAACTAATTTCTTAGCCATGGGTAATTAAACCTCCTATGCTTATACTGTGGTGGTAACGGATATACATCCTCCCACTGGCAACCAAAATCGATTGCTCTTTTTTAGAGTTATAATATATATATTAAAGAGCTTTCTCAATTTGAGAGAACTCTACCTCTACCTCGGTATCTCGGTTGAACATTTCCACATTAAGTTTCAATGTTCCTTTTTCAGGGTTAAGTTCGGTAATAACACCTAGTTTATCTTCAAAGGCCCCGGACGTAATGCGTACCGTTTCACCAACTTCTACATCGATGTTGATGCTTGGTTTCTTATCCAAGCCCTGAGACTTAAGTATATGTTCTACTTCGGAATCAGAAAGTGGAACTGGTTTAGTGGCAGAGCCAACGAAGCCTGTTACACCTGGTGTGTTGCGCACAACATACCAAGAGCGGTCATTAACTTCCATTTCAACCAATACGTACCCAGGAAATATCTTACGTTTTACTACTTTTTTAACCCCATCTTTTTCGTCTATTTCGTCTTCAAGAGGTACCAAAATTCGGCTAATCACATCTTGTAGACCCATAGACTGAACTTTAAGTTCAAGAGTGGTTTTAACTTTATTTTCGTAGCCTGAATAGGTATGAATTACATACCACTTCTTATCTGCTTCCATGAAATGGCCCCCTTATCCAACAAAGTGCAACAACGTATTAAAAAGTTGGGCAAAGACTGCATCAAGTACATAAATAATAAAGGCGATAAAAATCGTCACTAAGAATACTACTATTGTGTAATTGATGAGTTCTTTTTTTGTTGGCCAGACTACTTTTTTAAGTTCAGCTTTCACACCGCGGAAGAATTTTCCAAATCCACCACGCTGCTGCACTGCTGAGTTAGACTTTGCCATTGTTTCACATCCTCAAATCAACAGGTAATGAATGATAAGAATTATTTTGTTTCACGGTGTAATGTATGTTTACCGCAGAATTTGCAATATTTCATCATTTCAATACGATCAGGATTGTTCTTTTTATTCTTGTTCGTTTGATAGTTACGTTGTTTGCAATCTGTGCAAGCTAAAGTAATGGCATTACGCATCCGGATACACCTCGCTTTTTATTTACTAATCTGTCTCTTGTACTCGAAAACGCTCGACTACATACTAAAGAAATATATCATACGTAGCAAGCGATGTCAAGATTTTTGAGCAACTCAAAAAAGCCAGGCACATGTACCTGACAGGGATAGTATAACAAAAAATGGCGTTCCTTGTCTAGAAAGGAACGCCATTAATATGGTAATAAATTATCACATATTTTTCATACAATTTATGCCGTTAATGCATAGAATTATATTATGTCTGTCAATTAGGATTTCTTCGCAAATAAAACTTTCACAATTTGCCAGAAGAATGCTACGGCACCAATGATTAGTATTGTATCACCAATCATACGAAGCCAACGCAAGTTTTGTAACAATGGTTGTTGCATGAATTCTTCGCTACGTGCAAACCACAAGCCATGTGTAATGCTTGCCCACGCTTGGATAAGACCTATCGGCAATAAGCTGATGAGCACCATTAAGGCAAGGCCTATATTGAGAGCCCAGAACCCGAATTTCATCAATTTATCGTTGAATTCTACTTCAGGTCTAATATAACGAGCAATAAGGAATACAAAGCCTAAGCTTAAGAAACCATATACGCCAAACAATGCGGTATGCGCATGAACTGCAGTTGTATTAAGACCTTGAATGTAGAATAAGGATACTGGCATGTTGATCAAGAAGCCGAAGACCCCTGCACCGACAAGATTCCAGAAGGATACCGCAATGAAGCAGTATACAGGCCATTTCAAACGATGCATCCAAGGTGCGCTGTGAAGACGTGTATAGTTTTCAAAGGCTTCATAACCTAATAGTACAAGTGGTACTACTTCCAATGCGGAGAAGGATGCGCCTGTTGCCACAATAGTAGATGTAACACCTGTAAAGTATAGATGATGGAATGTACCAGGAATACCACCGATAAGATAAATAGCACCAGAGGAAATGGCTGCCACTGTACCGGCACGATATGATACAAGCCCTAGTGTAACAAAGATAAATGCCATCAATGTAGTAGAGAATACTTCGAAGAAGCCTTCTACCCAAAGATGAATTACCCACCAACGCCAGTACTCCATAATTGCCAAATGGCTATGTTCACCATAGAACAAACCTGGGCCATAGAAGATACCTACCATGATAACAGAGAAGATAAAGGCAGCAATAAGGTTTTTATCCCCTTTTTGTTTGAAAGCACCAATAATGCTACGTATCATGAGTACAAGCCAGAATAGAATACCAATGTATTCAATCCATTGCCAAATACGACCTAGTTCTATATATTCGTAACCTTGGTGTCCGAGAAGGAAATTCCAGGCTGCTGGAATTTGATGTGCTACACCTAAATATGTGCCAGCGAAGGAACCAACTACGAGAACTACAAGCGCCCAGAATAAAATATCTACACCTAGCTTTTGATATTTAGGATCCTTACCACCATTAATAATTGGTGCCAAGAATAAACCAGCGCTTAAGAATGCCATAGCAATCCAGAACAAGGACGCCTGAATATGCCATGTACGGGCAATAGAATATGGGAAATATTGAGCTAAAGGAATACCATAGAACGCTTGACCTTCTACAGTATAGTGAGCAATGATACCACCCATCCCCAATTGGAATAAGAACAATGCTAGGATTGTAAATAAATATTTTCCTAATGAACGTTGAGATGGAGTTAAGGTAATCTTGCTAATTGGATCTTCTGCTGGAGGAACCAATGCATGTTCGTCGTCTTTCTTACCAAAGGACCACAACCATACAACTACACCTATGCCACATAATAAAATGATGACACTCACAACAGACCAAGCAACACTTTCAGGTGTTGGATTATGATCCAATAACGGTTCATGTGGCCAGTTATTAGTGTATGTCGCATCTGTACCAGGACGTTGGGTAGATGCCATCCACGTAGTCCAGAAGAAGAAACGAGCCATATCAATACGGTCTTGTAACTCAGGCAATGTATTGTCCTTCATTGCAAAATGATCACGAGTCAATGTCAACTCTGGATTATCACCATAAAGTTCAACAAAATAACGACCTGTAATATTCATCGCCGTAATGCGCTCTGGAGATAAAACCACGGTTCCATCATCGCGAACTGCACTACCTAGATATTCTTCTTTTACCACTTCTTTAACTGCTGCTTGTTGTGCAGGTCCCAATTGGTTATAAAGAACACCAAAGGCCTCTTGCGACTTAATATCCAACATTATAGATACTTCTTTATGCAACCAATCTGCTGTCCAATCAGGTGCTTGATAAGCGCCATGACCTAAAACCGTCCCCACAGATTGACCACCTGTAGATTGCCATGCCGATTGACCATGTAAAATATCTTCCTTAGTGAACAAGACTTGTCCATCTTGAGATACATATGCAGTCGGCACCGGCGGTGCTTGATGATACACATCAGTACCTAGATAACCAAGGATTGAAAAACCAATGATAAGTACGGCTACTACAGCTATCCAATACTTTTTGTATTCACCCATCACTTTACCTCCTTTTCTAAAAAACACAAAAGGAGGGCTTTTGCCCTCCTTAAGATTATAATAGCACCAGTCAAAGATAGTTTCTGTATCTTTGGTTACAAATGTAATAAACAATATATAAATTAACATAAAAATAGGACCCCATTGGGGTCCTATTTTTTATAAAAGGCTACTAATTAACCTTCGATTTCAGTTACAACGCCAGCGCCTACTGTATGGCCACCTTCGCGGATCGCGAAACGAAGACCTTC
>NZ_JAJEQD010000036.1:0-5461 GCF_020687175.1 Veillonella fallax
GAGTGATTTACATAATTATGATCGCCTATTTACCAATCTTTGGGACTGAAATAGCAACACTTTTTGTCCTATAAGCCTAAAAACTACATAAGTCTATACAAAAAGCGGGTAGATATCTACCCGCTTAATTTGTTAGTGTCATTATAGTATTAAAATGATTTTTTCCCTAGTGTAGGATGGCTACAACGCTTTAACGTAAGGGTGTCAATCATGTGGACTGCTTCGTCCAATGTAATGTCCTCACGCTTTGTAGGTGTTTCCAGAACTGCTAACGGATGGTCGGTGCCTACCTCACCAGAGGGCAAGTAAATATATTCTTGGTTAATAGTATCACCAAAAATATAGCCCGCTTGTAAATGTTCTTTATGAATGCGACTCATGGTCTCTCCTTACATAATTTCTTTTAGTCTAAAGTCTAGATAGTCTGCAGATACTAGCTCTAGTTTTGTGGAGCCAAACTCCTTTGGAATACGTTTAAAGGATATTTGATCGTGTAAATGGCCAAAGATACACATATCTACATTGTATGTCTCCATGAGATCTGTAAAACCGGAAGGCATATTGGATTCATTGAATGGAGGATAGTGTAACAATAGGATTTTTGTTACTGGTATCTTGTCTATATCTATAGTTGGTGGATTGTTTTTATCAGAGTCCGTAGTATCCAAGTTTGTTTCTGATTCGAATGATTCTATTAGTGTTTCTATAGCTTTATCCATTTCTTGCAGTGCTGCTTCGGTGCGCATTAGTTCTCTGTCATAAATGGATTGGTCTGTTTCTGGTGTGAAATGTGAGTCCCCAGGGCAAAGATAGGCGCGTGTACCACCAAATGCAATGATGCACGGGCCGTTTTCTGTTTGAATAAGCTGTGCTGTACCGTGACCTTGCAAGAAGGTGATAGCATCGCCCATGAGGTTGCGCATCTTGTTAGCAGAGGCCCACCAGTAATCGTGGTTGCCGCGGATCATATATTTCTTGCCCGGCATGGATGCAATTTCTTGTAAGTCACAAGCTGCCTCGTCAAGGCGAAGGGCCCAACTTATGTCACCTACGAGAAAGACTATATCTTCGTCTGTTACACGGGCCATCCAATCTTCTTTGATGCGGCTCCAGTGATTATCCCAATGGGGACCAAAAATATCCATCGGCTTCGTTGGAGGATTGCCAGATAGATGGAGATCGCCGATGGCAAATACTTTCATAAACATCCTTTCAAATATATCAAAATTATTTAGATACAATATGTATAAGTAAAACTATTTTGACGCGTGGAAGTACGGCGCAATGTCTTGGATGATTTTTGCAGCGCGCTCTTCGTCGCAAGTTTGAGGAATTTTGTAGCCCACATAGAGTGGTGTTGTTACATAACGGGCCACAACCTTGATATAGTCGTAGCCGTCCTCAAGATTATATACAAAATAGTTATAGGACTGGCTATAATTGGCGATGCTGCGCAATACATAACGCAATACTTGTTGTAATCTTAGCGCTACGGAGCGCACAGGTGCATCTGGTTTAAAGCGTATATTGTACTCAAAGAAGCCAATGATAGGCTGCGTGGACAAGGTGATGCGCACATCTTGATCCTCGTGCAAGAGCCAGCCGTCCATATTTTTAGCTGTAATATCTTCGTGGTAATCGTAATCTTCTAGGCCTATGATTTGGCTGTGAGGATGACGAATGGAACCACCCGACATATAGCCATGGTTTTTAAAGAATAATACGGATTTGAACTCTTTACGTTGTCGTGTTTCGCGCCATTTATCAAGGCCGAATTGGAGAATACGAGCTGCTTCGTCAGCAGGCAAGGTGGAAAATTCACCTTCATCCGTTTCTGTTTCGATAATAACCGTGGGCCATGTTTTATCTAGTACAGGATATTTGTTCATGAGCCAAATAATATGACCCGATGTATCTAGGATATCCGTTAATTTTGAACGATCACAGAAGGGGCAGCGCACTTCTTCGTTCCGAATATTAACAGGCTTAGTGCGCCCAAGTGCGATGTTAAATCGTAGTGGTTTATTCATCATGTGCCTCCTTCCGCGTAAGAAAATCTATACTCTTAATCATACCATAATTAGCCCATTCGTACATGAAATAATGGTATAATAATAGGGTATTATATAAATGATTAAGGAGGCTCTATGAAACCGACGACGCTTGTATTTCCTATTGATGAACAAAATCGTATATTGCTAGGTCGTAAAAAACGCGGTTTCGGGGCTGATAAATATAATGGATTTGGTGGTAAACTCGAGGCTGGTGAAAGCTTCCGAGACTGTGCCATCCGTGAGTTGTTTGAGGAATCTGGCCTTCATGGTCGCCCAGAAGATTTAGAATGTGTAGCGGCTTTTGATTTTCAATTTCCTTTTGATGAAAGCTTAACACATGTGGGCTACGTGTACTTTTTGCGTACTTTCACAGGCCATGTAGAGGAAACCGACGAAATGGAGCCTCATTGGCTGACAGTAGATGAAATTCCATACGAGCACATGTGGGATGGTGACCGCCAATGGTTGCCGATGCTACTAGAAGGTAAGAAATTAAAAGGGCCTATCGTATTTGGCCGAGACAATAGCTCTGTAGATAAAATGGATTTAACCACCGTCGATACCGTTCTTGAAAGCGAACACTTGGCGCGCATTGATCTATATATTAATGGTTAAGAGGTAATATGACTGATAAGAAGAGCCCCAAGTGGGTACCACAGCTATTAGCGTGGTATGATGTGAATAAGCGGGATTTACCGTGGCGCGATTGTGGAGACCCTTATAAGGTTTGGGTTTCTGAGGTGATGAGCCAACAAACACGCATTGAGGCGATGAAGCCCTATTATGATAATTGGATGCGTCTATTCCCAACCTTAGAAGATTTGGCGAAAGCGTCTGAAGATGAGGTCGTTCATGCTTGGCAAGGGCTTGGCTATTATAGCCGGGCTCGTAACTTGCGCCTTGGCGTAAAGGACGTCGTGGAAAACTACGGTGGTATCGTGCCTCATGACCGCAAGACCATGGAGTCCTTGAAGGGCGTAGGTTCTTATACGGCAGGGGCTGTGTTATCCATGGCGTACAACGAACCAGAGGTGGCTGTAGATGGAAACGTACTGCGCATTTATGCTCGTTTGTATCGCATCTTTGACGATATTTTGAGCACGAAAGGCAAGAAGGCCATAACCGCTATCGTAGAGGAAACATTGCCTCACGACCGACCTGGCGACTTTAACCAAGCCTTGATGGATTTTGGGTCTGCTGTGTGCATTCCAAAAACTCCACGCTGTGGAGAATGTCCTATTGTAAATATGTGCGAAGCATACCAACATAAAGATACTGACAAACTACCTGTACGCATAAAGAAAACAAAGGTAGTAGAGGTACCTCTGTTTGTGGGCATTTTGCAATACAAAGACTATTATCTATTGCACAAACGTCCTAACCGTGGACTGTTACGGTCCATGTGGGAATTCCCATCTGTGGAAATGGTATCTGCCTTTGAGGTCGGAGAACAAGGCCTTGAATCATTAGTTAAGGCCCTAGGTTTTGAACTATCCTTGCAACCAGTATTAGTAAAAGAGATAACACATATTTTCTCTCATCGAAAATGGTTTATGAAAGCATTCCGCGGCGATTTAACGTACGTAGGAGATGCTAATAATATAACGATTACAGATATCCAAAAACAATTGCCGAAGGATTGGATGCTCATCAAGCGCGATGAGTTCGCCGATTATGCTTGGGCAGGTCCTCATGGTAAATTGACGGAGATTGCAAAATAATTTGTAGGAGCAATGAATGAGAATTCTATTTAATATCATTTTTTCTGCTATCCTCGTAATAGGATTGGTAGGATTTTGGGCTTTATTCCTCAACTTGTGGAAGCCTAAAAAGAAATGGCCTGCCTGGGTAGGCTATATCATCATTATTGGTGCGTGGTTCGCTGCCATTCGATACTATATACTCAATCAAGTAGATCTATATGGAACGATGTATTATCCGTTGATGAATATGTTCCGTACTGAAAGCTACGGTTTTCTCTTTGGCTTGTTCTTGGCTATTCCTGTATTCATCGTTCTCAGCTTGTTATACTGGGCGGTTAATAAGATTTGGAGCAAAACGCCAGAGGAAAATAGAACAGGGCGCCGTGCTTTCTTTAGAACGGCAGCAACAGTGGTGCCGTTAGCAACAATCGGTGGTTCTAGTTATGCAGCCTATGTAGGTCAACATGAGATTGAGGTCACTCATGAAAGCTTTGGGTATACGAACTTACCACCTGGCTTAAAGGACTATAAAATCGTTCAACTCAGTGATATCCACGTTGGTCCAAGCATCGATTTAGATGATCTTGATGAAATTTTAAAGCTAGCCCTTGTAGAAAAGCCTAATCGCGTTGTTATCACTGGTGACTTAATCGATAAAATCGCTTGGTTACCACAAGTCTGTGAAAGATTAACAACCTTTGCAAAACAAATTCCGGACGGTGTTGATTTCATCTTGGGCAATCATGAGTACCATCACGACGTAAATAAGGTATTAGACGAATTGAAACACAATACACCGATGAATATTCTTGTGAATAGCAATATTCAAATTATGGGTGGTAAGCAACCTGTATACATTGCAGGTGTTGCATACGATAATGATCGAGAGAAAGAAAAACGTGAAGCTATGATCGATAAGGCTTTATCTGGTATTCCGGACTATGCCTTTGTTATCCTATTGGCACATCACCCTGAATTCTTTGAAGAAGCCATTGAACGTAAAATTCCGTTGACCCTCTCTGGTCACACTCACGGTGGTCAAATTGTCCTTATGGGCATGCCGTTGGTACCAACAGGTACACCATATACAAAAGGTCGCTACGTAGAAGAACAAAGCGTGTGCTACGTCAATAACGGCTCAGGTCACTGGTTCCCAATCCGTATCAACTGCCCACGAGAAATTACAGTCATTACATTCTTTGACGGAGTAGCTTAGAAATAAAGGTGAGCTCCTTAGAATAAAAGTGAGCTCATTATAGGGATACAATCATGTATAATACATCCTTTATCCATAAAATTCTTATATGCATTATTGTGCTCATGCTATTTGATATCTCTCTCATTCACACCACGACAGCGGATTTATATAAAGGATATCTCAAAATAGCAATACTCGTGGCAATTGGATGCCATTTAGATATATACCTGGAATTCAGTAAGCAAGAAATACTGATAATACAAGCATTTGAGAATAATACATTTAACGAGACCTATGAACTGCTAAGTACGAAACAGATGGTTTTTATCATATCTTTGATCCTGTTAATGACTATAAAACTTGTGAGATATTAGAAAATCATAGGTTACAAACAAAAAGAGGTATTGTATATGAAAATACAATACTTCTTTTTATTGTACGCCGAATAGGCATGACTAAACCCCCAGTTAAACTGGGGGTTGGTAAAAATTCTTAGAGAAAAGGAA
>NZ_JAJEQD010000037.1:0-4657 GCF_020687175.1 Veillonella fallax
ACCACTCTACTTTAGCTTTATACAGTTGTTTTTCTGTTAAAATTTTCGCCATTTCTGTAACTCACTATCTTCCACGATATACTGGGCAATCAGGAACTGGAACCTCTTCACGACTATTTTTATACCTACGAACATTAGTTAAAGGCTCACCCAATTGTTCTGCCCAAAAATTATAAAGACGAGCCCAATATTTAGTCATATACTTCATTGGTAATAATTTAAAACTAACATCATTATTACCTTCAAGAAATAATGGCTTATTAGCTCTTTGCCCCATAACCCAACCATGACCTTGTCTATTCGTATAAATTTTATCCTCTACTTTAATTCCAAAATAATGTCTTTCATAATCTAGTGTGTTATCTGTTACATATACAAATTTAATTTTTTTCATAGCACTATCTCGACTTATATTATCAATACAGTTTTTCCCTATTTTAGAATAAATAAAAAATATGGGGATAGTATCCCCTATACCGACTTATATTATCAATACAGTTTTTCCCTATTTTTAGTATAGCAACACCGACTTATATTATCAATAAGTTTTTCCCTATTTTTTTACTGCACCACAAGATAGAGGAGAAACCATAAAAGTATGAACTTTTATATCAAAACATGTATGATTACATACTTTTATATAAAAATCCATATTTTGCCATAGAAATATGGATCCGATGTAATTGGCACACAAAGTAGAAAAATGGCATTCATGACTTAACGTATGTCTATCGAAGATTGACATAGTTAAGCCATGAATTAAGATTAGTACATCGCTTTGAATTACTGCTATAATTTAATCGTTGCTCCCTCCAATTTGGCAACAGATAGGAGGTGTTTTATCTTGGAGATATTATCCAACTTCTTAATCTCTGTCATGGCAAGTGTAACTAGCTACTACATTTGCAAGTGGTTAGACAGGTGATACTAGCGAGTAACTAGCCCAAGAGGTAGCTCTCTATAAAAAGTAAAAAACCCACGGTCTAGCCACCGTGGGTTTTTGTTGTTTTATCTGAAGTTATCCAACTTCTAGCTTAATTTAATTATATCACACTACGTCATACATGCACAAAAAAAAAGCACAGACTTTATATCTGTGCTTTTTTTGCATGCATACATGTTAGATGTATCTTCACTTCTTTTGCCTAACTATAGTATATCACCAGTTACTAAATACGCATTAATAGTTTCCGTTCAAAAAGTTTAACGGCTCATACCATCATCTCTAGTAATTTCTTTTGTCCTTTGTTTTATTTCTGCTCTTCGTTCACGCACCACTCTAGGTAAAACTTTTGTTCCATAACGTAGCTCTAGTGGTTCTTGAATTTTTTGCTTGGAACACAGGTCTCTGACTAGATCCGTGCCATATTCTTGAATAAAGGCTTTATTTTTCGAAATTTCGCCTACAAGTCTTTGAAAGTCAAATTCACGTCTATTAACACTAGCAAGCATTTCTACCCACCTTGGATGCGAAATAAGGCGGTCTATTTCCAATTGTATGCCCTCACTATTCAAGCGAGCTGATCTAATATCACTGTGAATGCCATAACCTGCGTCTAATTTCTGCAAGCTATCAAGAACATCACGCCTGCTCATCTGTTCTTCTTTGTGCCACTTTGAACGCTCGATTGAGTGAATATATCGTTCTTTTCTAGCCTCATCAGTAATCTTCCAAGCCTTATCGCTTATACGAAGTCGAGGCTCCTCACCAATCTGATATTTAGCAATATCACTAGCCTCATATTTCCTTCCACAACAGTCACTAACAACTCCATTTGAATAGAACGTCAAAGCACTAACACCATATACACCAAGAGTAAGCCCTTCACCTTCTGGCTCTCGATTAGTCGGCTTATGAGTATTAGATAAGTTTTCAATCCAGATATCACGCAATTCAACTTCAACTCGTTCTATCGAACGATGAAGTTCATCAAGCTCTGCAGAAATACGTTTCATATTCGTATTAGCGGATATGATTTCCATATTTTCGCAGAACCTTTCACTACGTTCTTTCATTCGCCACGCTTTAGCTCCAACATGAATTTGAGGAACACGATCAAGACCTCGGTCTTTTAAAGAACGGCAATCAACACGTGCAGGAGTATTAGCACGTTCCAAATAAATGTTTTGACCTCGTTCCCAATCTTGCCTTAAGTCTAACAACCATTGTTTTCGTCCTGCACCTTTGGTTATCGTTGTATCTTTAGCATAACCACCACTAACTGTGCCGTCTTTTCGTGTTCTTGATTTCTTGAAAAAATTTTCACGGCTCGGTTCTTCACGATTTTCTACACGCTTACGTTCTGAAAACATAATATGAACATGAGGGTTTTTTCCGTCTTTACTATCATGAATAGCATACGTACATGGATAATCTTTAAGATTGTACCTAACGAATTGTTCAACTAATTGTTCTTGATTTTTTTGTTCTAATTCGATTGGTAAAGCTAGTTCAATTTTGCGAAAACCGTCTCCGACTTTTTCTTCTTCTTTCCAAAAATCTCGTGGAGATTTTGCCCATGACGGAATGCCATTAGATCGTGTTAATCTAATGTCATCTTCCGTACCTATACGTTTATATTTTCCGTCTCCAGATATATAGTCAAAATGAGCTCGACCGCTACCTTTTGAACCTACTTTAACGGATAATCTATATAGTGCCATTAAACCCTCCACGGAGTGGACGCACGACTTAATTTTTTAAATTAAGTCCTAAGTGCGCCCTCCTAAAATTATGCTATAAACTTCATGATTAATTATCATAAGTATATAGCATTAGGAGGGGGCATACAACGAAGTTGCATGCAAAACCTTTTATTCGGTATAATGGTTAAAAGTTATATGACGAGGAGGAATATTATGGCTAATGAATTAGACCGATTAAAAGGACAATTAGAGAACGCAAAAAAGCGTGAACAAGATGCCAAAGAACGAGTTGCAGAAATGAAAAAACTAGCTCGTGAAAAAGCAAAAGCAAAACAAGAATTAGAAAGAAAAATTAAAGCATTAGAAAATAAAAAAGCTCGTGCAGCTCGCACTAAACGATTGATCGAAATCGGAGCTTATATTGAATATCTAACTGGTGGTGAATTTGATTTAGAAAATCATAAATCAAATTCAAATCAAGAAAATTTAAAAGAATACTTTTCTAAATGGAAAGTACAATAAAAAAAGCTACAGGATTACCTGTAGCTTTTTTATTTCTACCGCACTTCGTTTGCTCACTTGAGATTTTAGTACACCAATTTTTCAAATTGCTTAGCAAAAATCTCAAGTCAAGAATTAATTATCCCACCATTTACGAATTGTTTTTGGATCTATCCCTGTATCTCTATGACACTCAATTTTCTTGCCATTTGGATTAACTAACCGCCATGCTTTAACTTGCTCTTTTTTACTAGGTCTACCTTCTGTATTTCTCCAATTTGGATTGTAGATTTCTTGTAACGCTCTAGCACCTTTCAAATGTTCAGATCGAGTACGATAATTTCGTTTATTTGGTGGCATAGGTATTGCCGATACTAACGATAATTTATCTCTGCCCCACGTTTTAAAGTTATCTCGATAGCCATGTAACGCACATAAGGCATCTTCTTCCGTGAACCTAGATTTTGGATCCGTATCATTCGATAAGCGATCTAAAATCGGAACCAATTCCAAAGCATCACGTTTCAGTTCTTCCTCTGAAACATCACATTTAATGGCAAAAATCGCTAAGCACATTAAGCAGAAGTACCGATGTCCATAGGTTGCCCCCTCAACAATCTTATTTTTCCACCAGTCATACAGGTCACGTTTAATATGCCACTTGCTTGATTTTCCTTGGTTGATACGATACTCGTACCAGTCGGGCCATAGCTTTTTAGCCGTGTCTTTAGGAACGGTATCACGTTCCGTCATATCAATGCGGTACTCGTCCCACTCTTTGAGTTTTGGTATCCATGATACCAACTCTTCAATCGTGTAATGCTCATCACTAAAGCGGTAGGCTCGAACTGGGTAGCGTTTCCCCATTTTACTCGCAGAACCTACCATACGAAAGCCTTGCAGGCAGTACTGAAATTGTATCTTCTCAATGTTAGAGGTATAGCGGTTCCAGATGAGTTTTGTCATGCCCTCTTTGAGTTTATTGAGCTTACGAATATTGTTCATCGTCGCTCGAATAGGCTTTTCTAGTACATAGTACAAATGCAGTCCATGTCCGCTTAGTACCACAAACGTAGCCTTTGGGATGTTCGTACCTTTACGCATAAATTGCGTAACCATTTGAAGCTCTGTGATACCTTGTCCGTCCAAATCAAACACAAGAGCATAGATCATACTCGCATTTTCATTCTTCGTGTTCTTCCCAATGAAGCTAGCACTCCGAATATATACATCTTCTATTCCATACCAATTAGGAATTTCTGCTAAGTCATCAAAAATAAGCTTATGCCAATGTTGCCCATGCTCATTCTTATACACAAGCATGCCATTGCCTGATTTACGCTCTGTATTCCCTTGTTCTTGAAAAGAGCCTACTGGAAAGATTTCACGATAAAAGTCTAATGGATCCACTTCTTCATATTCGTTATCTTTAAACCACTCTACTTTAGCTTTATACAGTTGTTTTTCTGTTAAAATTTTCGCCATTTCTGTAACTCACTATCTTCCACGA
>NZ_JAJEQD010000038.1:0-3617 GCF_020687175.1 Veillonella fallax
AGTGATTTACATAATTATGATCGCCTATTTACCAATCTTTGGGACTGAAATAGCAACACTTTTTGTCCTATAAGCCTTATTTTATCTGTTAATACCTTTAGGACTTTGTTTGTTTTATTTAGGTATTAAATACACGATTCGCTTTAGTAGAGCTAAGATGCTCTATGAAATGCCCTATGTAAATAAAGAAGGCACTTTTACATTAGAGCGAGCAGGTACTTATGGCCTATGGCTTAGTGGAAAAATGTTTACAAAGGCGCCTATTGGAGAATTTGGTTTTAACTTAGTTGATGAAAAAACGGAAAGGACAATTCCTTTATTTTTATCTATTATGCGCGCCCGAGTTAATGGCATTACTCACTCTAGAATGGAATTATATACCTTTGATGCGGGTCCAGGCACCTATAGACTATCCGTTACAGAAGATCCCTTTGTACTAGATGCAGTTATGAAAAAAGTAGGCGATAAGGTAATTAAAGGTGCTATTGATTATAATCAATTTACTATACAAATCTATACACATACTTCCTTTGTTTTAAGGTTTATATCAATTTGGATGATTGCACTTGGACTTATTATTGCTGTATTAGGCGGAGTTCTTCCTAACACTTTAGTGTGAAATAGTAGATAGTTTTGGCTATTTTATATAATGAATAAATTATCAGAAATGTGTAATAGAAAAAGAGGAGTTTTATCATAGCTTGTAGAACTATCACAGTAATAACCTATTTAAATGTGTTTGTTAAAAGGAGACAGTATTATGGGAATCTTTAAAAAGCTATGTATGACCTCTATGTTAGGTGTTATGTTGGCGGTACCTACGTATGCAACTGTTGTTACAGGTAGTCAATCCGATGTAAACATGGAATTAAAATATCCATTGGTATATACCAATAATATGTTTGCACAAAAGGCAATTAATACAGATATTGCTAACTATGTTTTATATGCGAAATCAGTTTATTATGATCAACATGCGTACCAAGTAAAACAAAATTATAAAGTTACCTATGAAGATGCTCAAGTAGTATCTATTTTGTTAACTACCTATCATTATCATGCTGGCAGTGCACATGGTATGTATAACACCAAAGGCCTAGTATATAACAAGATTACGGGCCAAAGAATTCCGTTATATAACTATGTAAAAATTGCTAATCCACAACAAATTGAGAGAGGCATTAATTCTGGTATATTGCGCTTCTACAGTGAAGGATATAAAAAAGCAGACTTACTACCTAATTGGAATGTAGAATATGTTTCTGATAACTACTACTTGAAAGGTAAAGGCGTTATAGGCCTTGTATACCAACCATATGAATTAGGACCATACTCCTATGGCAATACATACGTTGAATTCTCACGGCAAGCAATTGAATACTTTAACCGTATGAACTCCTAATAAAGGGTTGCTTTAGACTGAATTTTATCAGTATTTAGATGTAATACATATTATTAGTGTGGCATATTATAAAAGCCTATAGTACATTTTTGTACTATAGGCTTTTGGTGTATTTACCATATTATCTTCTATATCCGCCGCATCCTCTAGCATTAGAGTTTTGACCACAATAACTTTGGCTAGTATTGTTACAAACGGTGTTGTTATTATTACAGTTGTATTGTGTGTTTGTATTACAACTGTATTGAGTATCTGCATTACAATTATATTGAGCATTTGTATTGCAATTTGCTTGTGATCCATTGCATACATAATCATAAGCAAATCCTGTAGATACAGCCGCAGTCATGGCTAACAATATCATGACAATCGTACGTTTTGTAAACTTCATATGTAGCACCTCCTTGTTTCTATACTTATATTGTACTACTATAGGTCAAGTAAAATATGATATTCTATACATATATACTATTTGAGAGAGTATGTGAAAGGATGAGAATTTATGATGAAACGTGTGTTAATGGCTGCACTATGTTTTAGTTGTGTGACATTAGGTAGCCAAGCCATTGATATCAATATACCAGGTGCAGATCCTACAGTATCAAAGGATGCATATCAGAACTATCGTAAGACTGGTAATGGAGTACAAAAGACTGAAAATATTATAGCTAATCAGATACGAGATGAATATAACAATAATGGGTCTAAAAAATGGACGCTAGATGAGTTGTTATACTTTACTAAGGAATTGTATCATTCCACAAATCAGTCTTCTTCTGTTTTTATTCTTAAGGATAATGGGGCAAATATTAAATTTACTGTGCCAGAGAGTAGCCAGTTTGGTAAAACTATAAAAGGAGACCCATTAACTACAGAGGTTCAAAAAGGCAATTTCCGCTTAATTGAAGGAAATATATATTATACTATTCGTAAGAATAGTGAAAGCCAGTCTAAGGAAAATTCGTTCTCTTATCCCACTGTTAGAAATGCTACATGGGAGATTGGGCAGACTAAAAGTGGAGCTTTAGAAGGGGCTATTAATTTTGACGTGAAGTCTAATCTTTCGCTGTCTTATCATATTAGTTATGATTTGATTAAGAAAAAGGAACTGGAACTATTAAAGACACATGATCAGAAGTACGTGTATAAAGAGTTAATGTCACCATTAGTTAATTATGTACTACCTTCAATTGAGCCTGCAAAACAAATACTTTCAAAAACAAAACCGATAACTATTAATGGATTTACGTTCCAAACGTTAAAATCAAGCGATTTAGAGTATCACGGACCTGATAATGATGCAATTTATATCTATGATGGTAAAAAATA
Source organism: Veillonella fallax (assembly GCF_020687175.1). Classification (NCBI taxonomy): domain Bacteria; kingdom Bacillati; phylum Bacillota; class Negativicutes; order Veillonellales; family Veillonellaceae; genus Veillonella; species Veillonella fallax. Next base: position 2,732 of record NZ_JAJEQD010000038.1, read on the forward strand.
TCGTGAAGGTATTATGGTGAGAGAATTAAAACCGGAAGAGTTAGCTAATCGTCATCAAATTAATTATAAGTTGATACGGTTCTTCATTATGTATAAGCCATATTCTGATTACAAACCAATTCAATACGCTACAGTTTGGAATGATGCTACTCCAGCTATGTATATGGAAGTAGAACGATCTACATCTAGAATGTACATTCAATCGCTCTATGATGATAAATATTTATATACTCACTTTATAATGGCGGATCTAGATTATAAAACACCATCGAAAGACTTGCGTGATATAGTTCAATATGTGGACAATGCAAATGACAAAGACAAGTATGCTAAAAGCCAAGCTGGGATGGGAGCTATGCCTAAAGGTATATATGAAAACTCATCTGGAAAATAAGGGGAAAATAGTCAATCTATGATATAATCTTGACTTGATTCCCAATTTAGTTCATAAAAATATATATGTAAGTTTTACCACATATATTCACTATTACTATAGTAAAGTGTTTATATGTGGTATTTTTTATAGTAAAATTAAGATAATTACTATGAATAAATTATGAAATATAGGAGATATTATGGGGGCGGAATTAAATCAAAAATTATTTAGTGCTGCGGACAGTTTGCGTGGCAAAATGAGTGCTGATCAATATAAAGATTATCTTTTAGGGCTAATCTTTTATAAATATTTATCTGATAAATTATTAGAGTCTACAGTTGTAAAAGCCTATAAATCTCTTGATGAATATAATACAGTAGCAAAGCAAACAGAACTGTATAAATCTTATATTTTAAATGATAAAAGCAAAGCGTTTTTTATTATTGTCTTTAGACTGGTTCGCGACGTAGTCGCGAATCATAAAACCACCCGCTATGCGGGTGCGGCAAC
>NZ_JAJEQD010000039.1:0-3343 GCF_020687175.1 Veillonella fallax
GGGTGATTTGCATAACTATGACAAATTATCTTTCAATGATTGGGATTAAAGTACCAACACGTTTTGTCCTATAACCCGAATTCTTTTTATGCATCTTACCAATTGAATTCTTAGATTTATTTTTTACGATAATCTTGTAAATACTTCTAACGCTTTATAAGCCATCAAACGATAGCCTCGTGCATTAGGATGTACTTCACCAGCAAAGACAATTTGGCCGATTTGATCCGCTTCGTATAATGTTGTATAAAAGTCTATAACCTTCAAATCATGCTCTCTAGCATAGGCTTTCAGTTGTTCATTGACCTCTCGCACCACAATGTCGAGTCCATCCATATCACTATCGATTTGTGTTTCTAAACCAATAATAACCTTCCCCTTTGTGCTCGCTAGTTCAATAGCTTTCACCAAGGTCTTGAACACATATGTGCTATCTCGACCTTGCAAAATATCATTAGTACCACACATTAAGAAGATATGACGCGTTGAATCAGCTACAGCTGTAGGTAGCCATTTTTCAATGTTATAAATCATGCCCTGAACGGAGCAGCCGTCTTCACCATAATTTGTAAAATGTACATTCTCTATAGATGCATCACAAATTTCAACCCACCCTTGGCCATAAGGCACATCATAACCACGGGTAATACTATCGCCAAAACAGATAATTTCCATATCAAGACCTCCTGTACTATGCAATAATCATATAACAAAAAGATGATTATACACAATATACATATTATGGAGTTTTATATGCATTTCTCATGGAATTACATGTATGACTATGGTATACTAATTCCACATAAGAGAGGTCAAAGATGAGAAAACTATATCCCTTTTTAATACTAGCATTAGCAACATTACAATCTGCTAGTGCCATTTCACAATATGAATTAGAGAACAAGCCTACGCAATACCAAGTAGCTTATAATAGCCCTTCAGAGACTGTGTATATCGATTTAAGTACCATCAGTCTAGCACAAGCAGGTCCTACGTATAGTACGCTTCACGCTCGTACAATTAGTCTGTATAAAAATCAGAATATCATTGCTGATTATTCAACTAATTATACATATCATCGAGGTAATACATCTAAAGATATTTATCTTATGGATTGGCATGTAGCACCGGCGAAATTCTACCAAGTAAATGGTGCTCCTATAGGAGCTGCTAACAATCAGCGCTCCGTCCTATCTACAGGTGCTCATGTCGCTACAAAGGGTTCTGCCGTAGCTGAAATAGGACAATTTATTTTACATAATGCATTGGAAATGGAACGTATTACATATACTTCTACGAACCCCTATGTACCGCCACGTCCATATAAGCCAATCAATACACCACCTCCTACAGAAGGTAAGCCATTATTTGGTGTTCAACCACCACCAGGCGTATATAAACCGCTAAACCAATTAGAATCACCTTATACTTCTAATCAACCACGGTTAACACCATCTAAACTAGGTGTATATGGTCCTGTCCCACCACCTTCTCCACAAGGTCCAAGACCTAGTGACTGGATCCTTGATATCCAAAATCAAGATATGCCAGATCCTAATACACCTATGAGTGAATGGAGACCGCAACCGGACTATCACGCACCACAAAAACCATAGGCAATATAACTAATATAAAAACGAAAGAGACTGAACAGCCTCCTACCTTAGGAGAACTGTTCAGTCTCTTTTTTCATATTTTGTTTCTATACGATCAGATGAATGTATTATATTGATACTTTCACATTATTTAAGACGTACAAAGAACAATGCGATGGCACCGATAACAGGAGCGATGGCAAGAGTCATCAATGCAGATTGATAACTACCTGTAGCAGTTAACATGCTACCTAAAATCATAGGTGCCAACATAACACCGATTTGGTTAAATAAGTTTACAAATCCTGCTGTTGTACCTCGTAAATGAGGTGCTGCGGATTGAATTACGAGAGCATTGGTCAATGCACTATGCATGAAAGCGCCAATACCAAGGATTGGACCTGTTATAAAGAGCATATCTGGATTTGTAGTGCTCGCAAAGAGGATCAATGCTGGTGCGAATAAGAACATAACAAGAGCTACTAAATGGTTTTTCTTAATCGGTAAGATATCCGACAAGATACCGATGGTCGGCTTTGCAATAAGGGCTGCTAAACCAAAGGCAGACATTACATGACCTGCATAGATAGCATTAACGCCGAGCTGTTTAACCATGTACAAATTTGACCATTGAGCCACGGCCCAGGTAGCACCTGTAGCAAAGAAGCCTGCAAAGGCAAGACAACAAATATTGCGATTTTTCAAAACATGTAGCAAATTTTCCTTTAAGGAAGTTTTTTCCCCTATATGCGCAGACGCAGCACTCGCCTCTGCTTCTCGTTGCGCCAAGATTTCAGCACTTGGTTTACGAACAGTGAAATAGCTAAGAATGAAAACAAGGATTGGTAATACAGCTGTTAAGAGGAATGCATTTTGCCAACCATAATTAGTAGCTACATATGGTGCGTAAAGGTTTACAGTGGTCAATCCAAGGGATGTACAGGACATAAAAATACCCACTGCAGCACCACGTTGATTAGGACCAAAATAATCCCCAATAGCACTTAAGCAAGATGCTTGAACTGGACCAGATACGATACCTAATAAGAAGCGCAATACCCAACCATAGGTGTAATTATCGATGGTACTCATTAATGCCGTAATAACAGCCATGGCAAGCAAGCTAAACAAAATGGTATAACGGTAACCAATTCGATCCGCTAAGATACCACCTGGTAAAACCATGATGGCATAACCCATATAAAAGGCGGATAAATAAGCCGTACCCATTTGAGGCGTGAAACTCAACGCTTCATTAACAATAGGCATCAAGGACGCCCAAGATAAGCGCATAACAAAACTAATCAAAAATGTTAGCCATACGCTGACAAGAATTAAAATCTGAGTTCGTGAGAAACTAAGTCGATTCATACGAGCTCCTTTCTACAGAATAAAAACATATAAAGTAATCATACTATAAATACAGGGTATTTTACAAACTTCAAAGATTAACAAAATACAATAAAAAGCCCTCTAGGCATAACCTAAAGGGCTTTCTAAATTGTGGCGGAGAGGGTGGGATTCGAACCCACGGCCCCTTGCGGAGTCACTGGTTTTCAAGACCAGCTCCTTAAACCACTCGGACACCTCTCCATAACGGTATTATTATATCAGATTGGCCCAATAATAAGCAACAACGTAATATAAGACAAGAAAAAAGCTGGCTCAAAGTGTAGTGACCCCAAAAAGTTAGACTTTTATTTCCGAGTAACCTAAACTGGTTGCTCGGAATTTTTTTATGCTGCAGT